>DMPG01000074.1 GCA_003456055.1 Bacteroidota bacterium
AAATATTACATTTAATATCAGTGGTGATATACAAATTTGTATTACAGATTTTATTTATTCTAGTATTCACTTATCTACCGACATGAATATCTGTTTATCTTTTGTTAAACGAGGTTTTTATGAAACATTTGATCATTTTCGTATTATTCTCTAGTTCAATCACTCTTTCCCAAAACGCTAAAGAGATCCTCCAAAAAGCAATCGACTTGATGTACGGTAAAAAGACCTACTCCTTCATAACGATGATGATCACTAAACCGGCTTGGAGCCGGACTGTTTCGATGAAGGTGTGGTCAATTGAACCGGAATTTTCCATGGTCTACATCACCGAACCGGCACGAGACAAAGGTTCCGTAACATTAAAACGAAAAAACGAAGTGTGGAACTGGCTTCCCACCGTTCAAAAAACGATCAAGATCCCACCCTCAATGATGCTCGCATCGTGGATGGGTTCCGACTTTACCAATGACGATCTTGTCCGCCAATCATCCATCGTGGAAGATTATTCGCATACGCTGCTCGGTGAAGAACTGTACGGCGGATATGAATGTTACAAGATTGAACTGGTTCCGAAACCCGAAGCGGGTGTTGTGTGGGGAATGATCATTACATGGATTTCTAAAAAGGGATACATGCAGTTGAAAGAAGAATTTTACGATGAAGAGGGTGTTCTCGTCCGAACCATGCTGGGAAGCAAGCCGAAAAATTTTGACGGTCATCTTCTCCCTTCCTATTCGGAAATGATCCCCCATAATAAACCGGGAAATAGAACAACCTTTGAAACGAAAGAATTGGATTTCGATGTGAATATCTCTCCGGAATTTTTCTCAATTCAAAATATGAGCCGGGTGAAGTAACTATGAAATTTTATCTTCTCTTCGCATGGCGAAATCTTTGGAGGAACAAGCGGCGGACTATACTCGCAACATCGTCGGTATTCTTTGCTATGCTCCTGGCGTTGCTCTTTCGTTCTCTACAGTCCGGTCAGCATGAGTATATGATACAAATGAGCGTTTCCATGTATACCGGTTATCTTCAGATACAGGGAATAGGATACTGGGAAGAACGTTCATTCGACAAAAGTTTGGAAATGACAGATTCGCTTCTTGCTTAGATAAAAAAAAATCATCACATCACAACGATCAACCCACGGATCGAGTCAGTCGCACTGATCTCTCACGATCTTGAAACACGCATTACTCCAGTCACTGGTATTGATCCTGCAATGGAAAATAGGATGTCCGGATTACAAAAAAAACTTGTGAAAGGAACATTCCTGACCGATTCTTCAAAAGGGATCATGATTGCAGAAGGACTTGCTGATCGGCTGCAGGTCGGCATCGGAGATTCCATTGTGTTGGTCGGACAGGGATATCAGGGGGTAACAGCGGCGGAGCAATTGGTGATTGAAGGAATTGTACGGTTCCCCTTTCCAAAACTGAATAATGCAATGGTCTATTGTTCGCTCTTAAAAGCACAATCGCTGTTCAATGCGTACAACCGCGTAACAGGAATTGCTTTGATGGTGGATGATGCACAGAACGGCAATACGGTTCAGTCGGAACTCTCCGCTTCACTCGATCAAAATCTGGTCGTGANNAATGTCGCCGGAAATTGTCCAGGTTATCGAGGCGGATGTCGCAAGCGAAGTGATCATCATGTTCATTCTTTATGTTGTGATTGGATTCGGCGTTTTTGGAACGGTGATGATGATGACAATCGAACGGACTAGAGAATTCGGACTGCTTATTTCTCTCGGAATGAAACGGGACCGCCTGTTGCTGGTAACAACGATTGAAGCATTGCTGATCTCTATGCTCGGCGCTGCCGCGGGATTACTCGCCGCCTTCCCTCTTCTGTATTATTTCTATCTGAATCCGATCAATGTAACGGGTGAAATGGCAAAAGTCTATCTTGCGTATGGTATGGAGCCGATCATTCCGTTGAGTGTAGAACCGGGTGTGTTTATTTCCCAATCCATCGTTGTTTTGATCCTTGCGATTGTTGCATCGCTCTATCCTCTTTCGTTTATACGAAAAATCCGACCCGTATCGGCATTACAAGGACGCGGAGGTGCACGATGATGATGGTAATTCTTGCATGGAAAAACATCTGGCGAAATAAAAAACGGAGTATGATCATCCTTGCCGCAACGGTGATCGGACTGACGGCTGGTTTATTCGCAGTCGGTATGATGACCGGTATGTACGATGCAATGATCTCCTCGGGGATCAATCGTGAAATAGGAAATTTGCAGATTCATACCGCTTCCTACAAACGTGATCAATTGATCAGTCAATTTCTTCCCAAACCAGATTCAATCGTTCGTATGATCCGTACACATTCCGATGTCCGTTCCGTCGCAACACATTCGCTTATTGAAGGAATGGCATCGTCCGCAGCCACCGCTTCCGGCATCATGATCTTCGGCATCAAACCGGATTTCGAACGGGAAGTGACGGCGGTATCGCAAAGTGTGGTAGAAGGAACATATTTTGACAGAGCGAATTCCATTGTGATCGGGAAAAAACTTGCCGAAAAGCTGAAGCTGAAACTCCGGTCGCGTATCGTGCTCAGCTTTTCAGGGATCAACGGGAATATCATCTATGGTTCATTCCGGATTTCCGGAATTTTCAGGACAGACGCGACCAATTTCGATCTGATGAATGTGTTCGTCCGGCAGGAAGACCTCTCATCATTATTGGGAACAGANNGTGTATGCTCCAACGATGATCGATTCCACAAAAGCGGCGATCCAAAAAAACGTGCCGCCGGAAATTGTCGTGGAATCCTGGAAAGAAATTGCACCGGAATTGAAGCTCACTGCCGACTCATCGGAGATCGTTGATGCGATCTTTCTCGGAATTATTCTTTTTGCCCTGCTCTTCGGTTTAACGAATACGCTGTTGATGTCCGTGATTGACCGTACCAGAGATTTCGGAGTATTGCTTGCTGTAGGGATGTACCGGCGCAGATTATTTGCAATGATCATTTTGGAATCACTCTTCCTCTCTTTTACCGGCGGGNNCATCGGCGTTATCTTTGGATGGGGAATAACAAATTATTTTACAACTCACGGGATAGATCTTTCTTCGGTTTCAACCGGATTATCGGCATATGGAATTCCGTCAATACTCTATCCGTTCATCAGACCATCGCTTTACGGCACACTAACGATTATGATGATCGTAACTTCAATTATCGCCGCTCTTTATCCGGCAATCAAAGCGGTACGATTGAAACCGGTTGAAGCAATTAGAACGATCTGATAAAAAAGTTGGAAGGTACCATGAAACCAAACACGAAAATACTATAGGCAGTCTTATGTCCATTATCGAAATCAAAGATGTCAGCAAAATTTATAATACCACTTCGGTCGCTGTGCAGGCGTTAAAGGATATCACCTTTACGGTCGAGGAAAAAGAAATCACTGCCATTGTCGGACCATCGGGGTCAGGAAAAACAACATTATTGAATATCATCGGCGGACTTGATTCTGTAACCGCCGGTACGGTATTGCTGAACGGAAAAGATATTACAACAATGAATGAAGGAAAATTGATCGATTTCCGATTGCATAATATCGGGTTTGTTTTCCAGGCATATAATCTTATTCCCGTATTGACCGCGTTGGAAAATGTTGAATTCGTTCTTTTCTTACTGCAAGCAGGGAAAAAAGAACGTCATCAGCGGGCGATGGAATTGTTGAAGCGCGTCGGCCTGGAAGAACGGGCAAACCGTAAACCGTCGGAGCTTTCCGGAGGACAGCAACAGCGTGTTGCTGTTGCACGCGCGCTCGCATCCCGTCCGGCATTTGTCCTCGCTGATGAACCGACAGCAAATCTCGATTCACATACCGCAGAATCGCTACTTGACCTGATGCAGGATCTGAACAAGGAATACGGGATCACATTTATCTTCTCGNNAACACTGGAAGATGGAGTGATCACAAGCGATAAAGCGCAATGATAAAATTGTTCTCTATATTACTGATTGCAGTTGCCGTTCTTCAAGCACAATCGGATTGGTATCAGTTCGGCGGATACGCAAAATATCTTTACAGTAATTCCGACAATCCTGCCTTAGGAAGAGTGAACGATCATATTCTGCATTCCCGCATTAACAGTAAATTCTTTCTTAATGAAGGAATAACCGCTGCCGTAGAAGTACGC
>DMPG01000253.1 GCA_003456055.1 Bacteroidota bacterium
TCACCACTTTACTTACTTTAGGAATCACGTCACCCGCTCTTTCTACAAGAACAATATCACCAACTCTGATTTTCAATTTTTTGATATAATCTTCATTATGCAAAGTTGCTCGACTAATTGTAGAACCACCGACAAATACGGGCTTCAATTCTGCGACAGGAGTTATTGTGCCAAGTCTACCAACTTGAAAGGTTACATTTATTAATTCAGTTGTGACTTTTTCCGCAGGGAATTTGTATGCAATTGCCCATTTGGGAGATTTAGCAACGCTGCCAAGTTCTTCTTGATGTTGAAGTGAATCAACTTTAATGACAACGCCGTCGATATCATACGGAAGGGAAGAACGTTTTGTATTCCACCGATCGCAGAATTGTTTTACTTCGTTTATTGAATTGCAGATTGCCGCATTTTTATTAACAACAAATCCGAGTTTCGTCAATAGTTGGAGATTATCATAATGACTTTTTAAAGGCAGATCATTCGACCGTAAAAAATAAGTGAACATATTCAATCTACGCTGAGCAACAATCTTTGGGTCCTTNNGCACACTTTTGCCTGTTCGTTCACAACAAAGCCGAGCTTTTTAAGTAATTGCAGATTGTCATGATGACTTTTCAACGGAACATCGTTTGTCCTGAGAAAATAGGTGAACATATTCAGGCGCCGCTGTGCAACAATCTTTGGGTCCTGTAATTTTAATGTCCCTGAAGTTGTATTGCGAGCGTTAATGAATGTCTTTTCACCTGATTCCTCCTGCTTTTTGTTCATTGCCGCAAAATCTTTTTTGTTCATGTAGATCTCGCCGCGAACCTCAAAATTTTTCGGTAGTCCTTTTCCGTTATTAACGCGCAACGGGATCGAACGAATCGTTTTCAGGTTTCCCGAGATATCATCACCTTGAGTTCCATCGCCGCGGGTTGCTCCTTGAATAAAAATTCCGTCCCGATACATTAAACTGATGGCAACTCCATCGATCTTTAATTCTGCAACAAAACGATAGGATTGGTCGCCGAGAATATCACGGACACGTTTGTCAAAATCCAATAGTTCTTGCTCACTGTACGTATTTGACAGTGACAACATTGAAACTTCGTGTGTTACAGACGGAAATTCTTTCGTGGGTTGTCCTCCCACTCGTTGTGAAGGGGAATCAGGGGTGATCAGCTCCGGATGTTGTTTCTCCAATGCAAGAAGCTGTTCCATCAATTGATCGTACTCAACGTCCGATATCGAAGGTTGGGAAAGGACGTAATACTTATAATCGTGATCGCGTAATGCGTCCCGAAGTTTTTCGATCTTTTGTTGAAGAGTGCCGGCTGTTCCCATTATTTTTTGAGAATGTTTTCTGCGCTGATCTTTACGTTACGAATGCGTTTTCCTCTTTCTCCAATGGAGGGCAATTCAATACCGTTCAAGATCAATTTTACAACACCGCCATCGCTGACTGAAACATAGAAATGTTTTTTCGCAACATAGGTTCTGTACCGTCCGCTTAACATATATCCGCTTCGAGGAGGGAGTGAATCGCGAATGATGGTGATCCACACTGAATCACTCGAGACAATGCGCAGCACAAGTGAGTCAATCGTTGGCGGTAAAATATTTACGACGGCAGCAGTATCGATTGAATCACGTATCGCTGTTGGTTGTAATTGTTCTTGGCTCTTAACAACTTCTTGGAATGATGTTTCTTTAACAGGATTAAGTGGAGGGAGTGTCTCGAAATAGTTTAAGAAATAGAATACTGCTGCAGCGACGATGAATAGGGCAGTTATCGTGAATATTTGAACACGGGAACGACGGTTCTCCTTTAATTCTTTATCGACTTTTTCCGGTTTTAGGTACAATCGAATATCATCAGTCGACGCTGCCGTCTCTTGTTTTTGTTCGGGTGTACTTTGGATATCGTATTTATGCAACACTTCTGCTGCGTTTAACCCAATCGCTTCTGCATATGCTTTGATGAATGCGCGAACATACGTCTGGGGCAGCACATCGAACGTGCCTTGTTCAATTGCCTGAAGGTACTTGTTACTGATGCGGGTGTGCTTTGCGATGTCAGCAATCGTGATATTTTTAGCCTCACGTGTGTTTCGCAGTTCTTCTGAGAATGAATTCATTGAATTTCAATTGTCTTACTGTTGGGTTGTTTCTATAAGGTAAAAAAAAAAGTGATCGGCTACAAGAAACAATATAGAGCAGTACAGTTAAACATCCAATACTTCGCGGACTTTCCTTGCCAGCTCTTCAATTTTGTATGGTTTTTGCAGAAAACCATCGATGTTCTTCGCAAATTTTTTTTCTTCAAGAATTGCATCGCTATATCCGCTGGAAATAATGACTTTACATTTTAATTTCAAGGATTTAATTTTTTCAAATACTTTTTTGCCGCCGATCTGAGGCATATTCATATCAAGGAGTACAAGATCGAACTTTTTCCTCCTCGAGAGAATGGCAATTGCTTCTTTTCCTCCTGCTGCCGGTGTTACCGAATAACCCATGTCACTCAGCATTGCGCACAACGTTTGGAGTACAAATTCTTCATCATCAATGACCAAAACATCCTCGTTGCCACCGACAACTTTTTTTGTTTGTGATACATACATATCCAACGGAATCTTGTCATAGAGAGGGAAGGTGAGACTAAACGTGGTACCCTTTCCAACTTCACTATTGAATGAAACAGTACTGTTATGCGATTTCATTACACCGTAAACAACGGAGAGTCCTAATCCTGTACCTTTGCCTTGACCTTTCGTGGAAAAGAATGGCACATAGATTTGCTGCTGCACCTCTTTTGACATTCCTGTTCCCGAATCACTCACATTGACGACAACGGTTTTTTCTTTTTTGATATCAACAATTGTTTGAATGATCAACGTACCGCCGGATGGCATTGCATCTCGGGCATTGATGAGAAGATTTAAAATTGCTTGTTGTATCTGTCCTTCATCTCCGTTAATGATCGCAGGCATCGCTGAAAAGTCACGCACAATGTCGATGACGGAATTTGCACTTGGTTCAAAGATTCGAAGAGTTTCATCAATGATTACATTAAGATTGATTGGATGGAATTCAATGGGAGTTCTTCGTGCAAATGTAAGCAGTTGGTTTGTCAGCGATTTTCCGCGCGTAGAGGCGGTCTCAATGATATCAACGAACGGGTAGATCTTATTCGTTGGCCTCATACGCCTCCGCATGATCGATGATGCCCCCATAATTGATGTCAAGATATTATTGAAGTCGTGAGCGATCCCTCCGGCAAGATTACCGATGCTGTCGATTTTTTGTGCTTGCACAATCTTTTGTTCGAGCAGCTTCTTTTCCGTGATGTCACGAACAACACAACGCATTAAGACAGGTTTATTGTTCTCATCATACACTAATGATGTCTTGACGGAAACATCAATCAAATTTCCTGATTGGGTTATCATTTGTTCTTCGCTGCCGTGGATCTCCTTCTTTTCTCCGAATGAATTTATCAGGAAAGTATTGATGTTTGCATGCATTTCAACCGGGTAAAGGAATGTTAAATGTTGACCAATAATATCGGTTTTTGCATAACACAATGTCTGAGATTCCGTTATGTTACAATTAACGATTATTCCATTATTGTCGACGAGATGATACATATCCGGAGAATGTTCAAATAGATCGGCGTATCGTTTTTCTGATTCGGTGAGTTTATCAAAAAGGTGAGCATTGTTCAAAGCAACGCTGATCTGATTGCTGAATGCGGCGATCAGGCTCACTTTCCGTTCAGGAAAAAATTCCTTTGTTACGCTTGCAAGCAGTAATATTCCTTCCGTTTTGTCGGCAACTTTTAAAGGAACCGATACCCACGAAATGATATTCAATTCGTGGACATTATTATTAAATACTATTCCCTCGGTGGTGTTCGTCTCTGCATTCGTACGAATCTCTTGCGTCCACTCTAAAAATGTTTTGCTCGATAACATTTTAGTTGAAAAAAAACCGAAATCAGCACCAAATGTTTTTTTCAATTCCAATGTATCGCCTTGAAGGACGTAAAGCCAGCCGTATTCTGTCTTCAAAATTCTGGCGACATTGTGCAGGGCATTACTGAAGATATAATTCAGGTTAATCGATTTGCTGACAACTTGCGCTACGGTATTGAGTGCTTCAAGATCACGGCGTTGTTCTTCCAACTGCTGGCCGTATTTCAGTGAAAAATATACGCTTGCAAAACCGATCGTGCCTGCAGTGAGAATGCTGATGAAATCGAGGACTCCGAACTCTTTTTTGATCAGAATATTTGCCGTTATGATCGTGACCATCATGACAATGACGGCAGTTGAAGCAACGATCTGAGCTTGTTCTACAAGTCCGAGATTGAAACTGATGGATTGGACCCGCTTGAGGAATTTTCTCATAATGAGGGATGGAGTACGTTGTTAAATGTCGATCGTGCGCTGCATCTCCCGCACCCGTCGTAACCGTCCTTCTACCGCTGCAAGCAAGAGATCATTGTCAATTGGTTTGGTAAGATAATCATCAACGCCAAGTTTCTTTCCTGTTCGGAACAGTTCTTTTTGATTGAGTGCAGAAATAAAGATGAATGGTGTTGAAGCAAAGCGTTCAATTGAACGGAATTTTTCATAGAACATAAAACCATTCATGTTCTGATGACCGAATGCTATATCACAAAGGACAAGATCGGGTGAAAAATGCTCAAGCAAGGTCAACGCTTCTTCTCCTGAAGTGGTAGTCAACGAGTGGTAGCCGTTCTTTTTCAATAACATTTCTATGAGCAGCAGAAAATGCTCATCATCATCCAATGCAAGAATCACTCCTTTTGAATTGAGAGATTTTATGAGGCGATCAACCTTTGGCTGTAAAATGAGCTCTTCATCATCGGTAAGTTGGAACTGTCCTTTTAAACCCGCAAAATCCCGCAATCCTTTGTTCCAGCCATTTTTTATTGCATTGAGATAACAGGTCATTCGTGCATTTTGTTCGAGGTAGTCGTGTTCATCTTTTGAAACAGCGAAGAATGTTTGCATTGCATTGATCCGTTCCTGTTCAAACGGAGTAATATGACCGTCTATCCAAACTTCATCCAACAATTTTTTATATGCCTCAAGGATCGCATCGGATAATTTTCGATGAAGAACTGTCGGAACCGGTTCAGATTTCTTCTCTTCCGGCAAAGTGGGTGCGGCCTGAACGTGTTGTTTCGGTGAAGGCTGAGACGCTGAAGACCCTTCTTTTTCCTTTTTCTCATTGATCAGCGCAGAGACTCTTTCACTGTATGCACGAGCATAGATATTCTTTGGATTGATCTCAAGGATATTTTCAATAAGTTTTGTTGCTTGATCAAGGTTTCCGGCCTTTACGACCTTGTCTACTTCGCGAAGCAACTCACTGATATTTTTTGACGGTTCACTCATAGGGAAGGTTTTTCATAAATTTGTTCCACTAATTTACCCGCCGCAGTTCTCGCGAACGGCGAAGTTTTCCTTCAACGGTTGCCAGCAGCATTTCTGTGTCAATCGGTTTTAAAAGATAATCATCGGCACCCAGTTTTTTCCCTGTTCGGATAAGTACGTCCTGATCCAGAGCGCTCAGAAATATGAATGGCGTTGTAAGGAATTTATCAATGGAGCGGAACTTTTCATAGAATGCAAAACCGCTCATGTTCGGCTTGGTGAAATTGATGTCACAGATAACAATGTCTGGCGTCATTGAATCCAGTAATTGTAATCCTTCTTCAGCGGTTGTTGCCGTAAAACAATAATAGCCACCCTCGCTCAACAAACCTTTGATCACAGATAAGAAAGGAACTTCGTCATCCAACACTAACACAGATCCATTCGATTGAAGGGATTGCAGTAATTGAAACACTTTTGGTTCAAGACTAATTTGTTCGAGGTCTGTAACAAGGAATTTTTTTCTCAATGCATCAAAATTAGTTATTCCTTTACGCCATTCATCTTTAATGGAATTCAAATACGATGTCAACCGGACATCTTTTTCGATGACGGCATGTTCGTCTTGAGTGATGGCGAATGTTTCCCGCATCGACTCTACTCTGGATTGTTCATCGACGGTGATCGCACCGTCACTCCATATTTCCATCAGTAACGTTTTATAGGCTTCGGATGCGACAGCTGATCGCTTGATCAAATTGTGTTTGGTCTCAATCTTTGGCGTCTCGATTTGCTGTTCTTGTTTCACCCATTTCCATTTTGTCGGGGCCGGGTCAGCTTTCGGACTGCGAGTCGGTTCAACGATCGGGATCGTCTTCGTAGGTTCTACTGTTTCTGTTTTAGGAATTTCTTTTATTTGGTCAGGAATTTGTTCGCTGAACTTTGCTTCTAACGTTTTTCGCTCTGCATCGACCCGTGAAATGCCCTTTGCTTCCATGAGCGAAATAATTCTTTCTCGATAAGCTTTACCGTATACATTCTTCGGCTCAAGCGAAAATATCTTATTGATGTATTTCATCGCTTCTTCAAGATTTGCATTCTTGATCTCTTTGTCAGCTAATCGGAGAAAGTCACTGATACTTTTTTGGTTTTTGGTCATAGTGAATTTTCTTTCACTTGCAATAATTCTGTCAAAACCGCTTCACGAGCTGTATGGATCGGGAATTCGTGATGGGTAAATAATTCAAAAGCTTTTGCCCCTTGGCCAAGCAGCATGTCGATACCGCTGATCGTTCGAGCGCCGGCATATTGAGCAACTTTAAGCAGGGCGGTTTCGATAGGATTATAGACGATATCGAACACCAGTTGATTCTTCTGGATGACGGTATTCGGCGGCAGAGGGTGGAAATTGATCAAAGGAATCATCCCTACCGATGTTGTGTTGATCAACAATGATGCAACATTAATTTCGCGAACAGCAACATCGTGATCATTCGTTGAAAAGAATTTTGTTAATCTGAATTTTGGTCCAAACTCTTCCGCAATTGCTGATGCATGTTCCAACGTTCGATTAACGATCATAATGCGTTTTGGCGAAAAATATTTTGCCACGGCATACACTACTGCACGTGCTGCGCCGCCCGCTCCAAATATCACTACATGATTGTTCTTAATTACTTCTGCATAATACGCGAGGGAAATATATACTCCGTGTGCATCAGTATTATATCCAACAAGCCGCCCATTGTTATTGACGATGGTATTCACTGCACCGATCATCTTTGATTCTTCGGAAANNCTTTCTCTTTATACGGAATTGTTACGTTCGCTCCGCGAAAGTTCAGAGTACGCAACGAAGCGATCAAGCTTGGCAGCATATCCGGAGCAACATCCATCACACCGTAATCGTAGTCTAAATTCAATTTCTTGAACGCAGAGGTATGCATGATCGGAGACATTGTATGGTTAATCTTATGTCCGATAATGCCGATGTGGCGCTGATGTTCCGAGAATTGTTTCAGTATCATATAACACAATATAGTGTTTATTCACCAGACTAAAAAAACCTAATCAATGGATTAGGTTTTTTTAGTTGACAAAAAACAAATGACGACGGACTTACCGCAATAACGATTTGAATTCTTTTGATGACAGAAATTTCTTAAAATCGTTCTCAATCTTTTGTTCCAATTCAGGATTAAGCTGGATTGATTTTTTGAGAGAATTAATGGCTTCCTGTTTCATTTCCATTGAAAACTGAGCTTTTGCAAGACTGTAGTGTGCGTCTGCAAATGTTGGATTTAATTCAACCGACCGATGAAGCGCTTTCAATGCCTCGGTATTGAATTCCATTACGAACAGTGTGTCTCCGTAATCAAACCAAGCCTCATAATTGTTCGGATCGAGCTGTACAACCATTTTGTAACTTAATAAACACTCTTTAAATTTTTCTAAATTGAATTCAGCATCGGCTTTTGCATACCATAATTCCGGATATTCCCTGTACAATTCAATAGCACGATTGTAATCGGTCAGTGCTTTGCGGTATTGTTCCATAGCATCATAACAGCTTCCGCGGCCAAAGAACGATTCATAATGAGTGTTGTCTAACTTTATTGCCTGTGTGAAACACTTTATTGCCTCAGTGAAATTTTCCTGATCTTCGTACGCATTTCCTAAATTATGCAGAGCGGGGACATCTTTTGGTTCAAATTGCAGGGTTTGTTTATAGCATTCAATTGCTTCGTTCAATTTTCCCTGTAATGCAAAGACATTTCCCTTATTATAGTACGCAGCAGGAAAATTTTCTTTGATAGCCAATGCCATATCATAACTATCGAGCGCTTGGTCTAACTGTCCCAAACGATTTAAAACGATTCCTTTATTATACCAGGCGTTAAAATTGTACGGCTCCAGATCAATATGTTTGTTATAACAATCAAGTGATTCCTGAATGTTATCCATTAGATCGTTGCAAAATGCGAGTTCAAACCAAACATCTGCATTTTCGGGATTCTCTTTCACCAAAAATGTTAATATCTCAAATGCTTCACTAAATCGTTCAAGTTTCTCTAAAATTACAGCTTTATTCAATAATGCTTCAGTGTCCGCAGGATTAAGGATCAACGCTTTCTCAAAATCGGCAAGGGCTTCTTCATTTCGGTTTGAATTATCCAGTGTTATTCCCCGATTGATGAACAGATCGCTGTCATTTGGGTTAAGAGAAATTGCGTAGTTGTAGCATTCCAATGCTTCTTCATACTTAAAAAGATTATTAAGGATCATCCCTTTTTTCATCCACGCATCGGAAGAATAAGGAGCAAATTCTACAAGTTGTGAAGCAAAATTCAACGATTCTTCATATTTTTCATTCTCAAAATAATAACTAATGATCTCTTCAAGGGCTTCAATGTTTTTCAACCCGTTTCCGCCTCGACGGAGAAGTTCCTTAAAGCGTTCTATTTCCTCGTTACGATCTCGGCGAGGAGAAGAGTCACCTTCAAAATCATCTTCAAAATTATCGTGATCGTATGTAGACATAGATTTATGGAATAGTTGGTTGAGGTACTAAGAAGTTCTTAATTCAAATTAACAAAAAAAGGGGGGGGAAGTCAATAATTCTATGTTAACAATTTATTTTCTTTGAAAATCCGCTAAAATAGACGAAATTTAAGCAGTTCAAATGCAATGAAATCACCACTTAAACCAAAACTTGAAGCATCGTAATGACACCACTCAAAATACGCATCAATAGAATTTCTAATGTGACAAATGATGTTCCTCTTCCGACATATGCAACTGTTGGTTCGGCAGGAATGGATATTTATGCTGCAGTTGAACAAGATCTTATCGTAAAAGAAGGCGTGACTCTTCTTGTTCCAACCGGATTTTCGATAGAAGTCCCTCTTGGATATGAAGCACAGATCAGACCGAGAAGCGGGTTAGCTTTAAAACACAATATTGGGTTAATGAACTCGCCGGGCACCATCGATTCAGATTATCGCGGGGAAGTGAAAATTGTTTTTACCAATTACGGGAAAAGTGATTTTGTAGTAAAGCGGGGTGACCGTATTGCACAGATGATTATTGCAAAATACGAACGGGTTGAATGGATCGAAACAGATCAACTCTCTGAAACTGAACGAGGATCCGGAGGATTTGGACATACCGGAATTTCACAATAATAAAATAAAAAATATATGCCACGTCCAAAACGAAAAATAGAAACGATACCTAAAGCTTCGAGCGAAAACGGCAATCCTTCGGCACTTCCATCTACCTTAGATGTTGTCGTCATTTCCACAGGACTTATTTTGTTAATGTTCCTGCTCTATTCACTTGAAGCGTTGATCTCTCCGTTCCTGATCTTTGGTANNCGCGAAAACGCGGTGGCAAAAAATGTGATGCTCATTGCAGGTTCGTTGTTCTTTCTATGGTTTTTTTATGTGACCGAATCCATTCTCTCGCCATTTATCCTTTCATTGTTTCTGGCATACTTGCTTCATCCAATCGTCACAAAATTGGAAATATCATGGAGAGTTCCGCGTTGGAGTTCTGCGATGTTCATCATTTGTATCAGTGTTTCCGTTGTTATTTTGTTGATCATTATAGGACTACCTCATATCGTCGGTCAGTTTGAAGGTATCCTGCTTGCCATCGGAACAATTTCAACACAGTTCGTTGAATGGGTTCTTGATGGGCGTTTTATTAAAGCCGTACAGAAATATGGAATTTCCGAAACGCAGCTTCGAACGATGCTTACCACAACAATTGCTCCGCGCGTGGAAGATATCCTTAAGGGACTCTTGAAAGGAACTTTCGGCATCGTCAGCGGATTACAAGTGCTTGTTTCCGGAATTGTGAATATTGTCATCATTCCATTCTTAACGTTTTTTCTCTTGAAAGATTTTCTTATTGTTCGGTACCGATTGAAGATGATGGTTCCCAGAAAGAGAAGGGAACAATCAATTTTATTCTATCATCGTGTGGATGAAATCCTTGGACGATATATACGGGGTACAACCATTATTGCAATATTTGATGCGATTGCGGTTTCAACCGGTCTATGGTTGATCGGGATCCAGTACCCGCTTGTTCTCGGAATTCTATCCGGTCTTTTGTTCTTTGTGCCATATTTTGGATTCTTGACAATTCTCAGTGTTTCTGCTTTTGTTGCATCGCTTAGCATGGGTATACTTGCGTTGCCGGTGATAACTACTGTCTCATTCCTAACACTCCTTCATATTGTTGAAGTATATATTATTACTCCGAAAGTTGTTGGAGAAAAGATTGGTCTGCATCCGGTAGTGTTGATCTTTTCCATTTTTATTTTCGGATATTTCCTTGGCTTTATCGGGATGTTGATCGCAATACCGGCAGCAGCGATCATTATCGTATCCCTGAAAGAGTGGGAAATGAATTTGAAAAAGGAAATCAAACTTGAAAAGTCGTAAACGATCCGGATTATTCAATACTTTAAAAGGAATCAATGTCAGGAATATTATATCTTGTTGCAACACCGATCGGCAATTTGGATGACATGACATTTCGTGCCATTGAGACATTGAAGAATGTTGATATTGTCGTCTACGAAGAACGAAAAGAAGGAAGCCGATTACTCCGCCATTTTGGTATTGAAAAACCGGTAGAAAGCTTGAATGAGCATAATGAAGCTGCATCAACATTCATTATTCTCGATTATTTGAAGAGTGGAAAAAGTGTCGCAATCGTTTCAGATTGTGGAACTCCGGTATTTTCTGATCCGGGTCAAATGCTCGTTCGTAAAGCAGTTGAAACGGGAATAAAGGTTGTGCCGATTCCCGGAGCATCATCATTGATGCCGGCGTTGACGGTGTCCGGATTCTCAATCGACCAATTTGTGTATTACGGATGGCTGTCACCAAAGCGTCCGCGTCGCATTGCAGAATTGCAGCAGCTGCGACGCGAACTTCGGGCGATTATTCTGATGGATACGCCATACCGGCTAGTTCCGTTAATGAAAGATATTGCTGAAGTATTTGGTGATTCCCGCCGAGTGTGTGTGTCGTTCGATCTTACAATGACAGATGAAGAAATTTTTCATGGAACAGCACCTCAGCTTGCTTCAAAATTTGAAAAAGAAGAACGCAAAGGTGAATTTGTTATTGTTATAGAAGGAAAAGGGAAGTAGTT
>DMPG01000338.1 GCA_003456055.1 Bacteroidota bacterium
GGAACTTCTCCTTTGTTTCCATACATCATTTCGCTTTCCATAAAGATCACTGGATTATCATCACGAATCGCAGCTTTCAACATTCCTTTTGCATCGTACGGAGTTGAGGGCGTCATCACGATCAATCCGGGAACATGAGCCATCATAGATTCAAGTGCTTGTGAGTGCTGAGCACCAAGCATATGTGCCGGACCATTCGGACCGCGGAAGACGATCGGAACTTTGAACTGACCTGCTGACATATAACTTGCTTTTGCNNAAATTCCACGTCATCATTTCTACAATCGGGCGAACCCCTATTCCGGTCATTGCTGCACCGATCCCAATTCCTGCAAATCCTGCTTCGGTAATTGGTGTGTCGATCACACGCTTGTCGCCATATTTTTTCCAGAGTCCTTGAGTCACTTTATATGCGCCGTTGTATTGTGCAACTTCTTCACCCATAATAAACACACCGGAGTCGCGTTCCATTTCTTCATCGATCGCTTGATTGATTGCTTCACGAATTTGTAAAACTGCCATTGTCGTATTTTCCTTTATTCAATTTTTTGTTAGGTGTATTCTACCTTTAAAGCGATTTACACCTGAATTCAACTAAGCGTACACATGATGAAAGAGAACATCAAGAGACGGTTGAGGACTTGCATCCGCAAACTCTACAGCTTCTTGCACTTCGGCTTTGATTTCTTCTTCTAATTTTTCGATTGCTGATTCCGAGAGGATATTCCATTGTTTTAAAGCACTTCCAAAAGTCTCAATAGGATCCCTTTTTTTATATTCATCTATTTCATCTTTTGTTCGGTATTGACCAGGATCAGACATTGAATGTCCACGGAACCGATACGTTCGAGCTTCAAGAAATGTCGGCAAAGATTCTTTTCGTGCTCGTTCAATTGCAACTGTCATTTCACGATACATTTCAATGACATCCATTCCATTGACAGCACCCCGAGCCATCTCGTAACCTGCAGCTTTTTCAAATAAATGTTCACCCGCCATTGCACGCGAAATTGCAGTTCCCATTCCATATCCATTATTTTCACAAATGAATATGACAGGAAGTTTCCATAACATTGCCATATTCAATATTTCATGAAACACACCTTGATTTGTAGATGCCTCACCCATAAAACAAATTGTAACAGAATCTCTCCCTTGATATTTTGTTGCAAACGCTGATCCGGCTGCTAACGGAGGATGACCTCCAACAATTCCCCATCCACCCATAAATCCTTTTGACAGATCATAGAAGTGCATAGATCCGCCGATACCTTTTGAAACACCGGTTGCTTTACCGAATAATTCAGCCATACAACCTTTGGCACTCATACCCCGGGCAATTGCCTGGCCGTGATCTCGATACGCCGTATAGATAAAGTCATCTTCTCGAAGCGGTGCAATAGCACCAACACCGGTCGCTTCTTGACCGATATACAAATGACAGAATCCGCCGATCTTTCCTTTTCCATATTCCTGTGCGGCTCGTTCTTCGAATCTTCGGATGAGAAGCATATCACGATAAATCTTGATCAATTTCTCATTGGAGAGGTTTAAGTCTGCCCAAGGCGCTTGTGTGCTTTTCTTTTTTTCTTCTTTCATTGTTTTGATTTTTTCCTTAAATGCATAAAAAATATTTAAATTTGATCGGCTGCATGATAAGAACTTCGTACGAGCGGTCCGGATTCAACATGTCTGAATCCCATTTCCATTCCTTTAACTTTCAACATTTTAAATTCATCAGGGTGAGCATATCGTTCTACCGGTAAATGATTTTTTGTCGGTTGTAAATATTGCCCAATGGTAAAGATATCACACTCAACCGCACGCAAGTCAGCCATCACTTCAATCACTTCGTCTGCAGTTTCGCCAAGCCCGAGCATGATTCCGGTTTTGGTATTGAATCCGCGGCTCTTTGCACGCTCAAGAACTTCAAGCGAACGATGATAATGCGCTTGAGGGCGAACAGTCCGGTACAAGCGTGGCACTGTTTCTATGTTATGATTAAGAATATCTGGTTGAGCATTCAGCACAATATTCAATGCCTCTTCACTCCCCATAAAATCAGGAATTAACACTTCCACTTTACATAATGGAAGTCTGCTTCGAATCTCTGTTAACGTGTTTGCGAATATATGGGCGCCTCCGTCGAACAATTCATCACGGTTGACTGAAGTGATCACAGCATGACGAAGATTCATTAATTCAACTGCTTCTGCAACTCTTCTTGGTTCGTCTTCATCAACGACATGCATCTTTCCGGTTTTGACGTTGCAGAATCCGCAGCTACGAGTACAAGTATCACCGAGGATCATGAATGTTGCTGTCCCTGAATTCCAGCATTCTCCCATATTTGGACAGCGGGCTTCTTCGCAGACGGTATGAAGTTTACGTTCATCGATTAAATTGCGAAGACGGGAATAACTTTCACCGCCGGGAACGCGCGCTTTCAACCATTCCGGTTTGCGAACTGCTGTTTGTTTTGGCTCTTCAATTACCGGTATTTCTTGTATGACTATTTCCATTATATCGACTGATTCACATCAAAATTTTCTAAATACGAAACCACTTTCTGCATAAACATTCCACCGAGAGCCCCGTCAATGATCCGATGATCGTATGACATTGAGATATAGACCATTGAACGAATCGCGATCGCATCATCGATCACAACCGGACGCTTTTTGATTGCCCCAACACCAAGGATTGCCACCTGTGGCTGATTGATGATCGGAAATCCATAAAGGTTTCCAAAACCGCCAGGATTTGTTACTGTGAATGTTCCTCCGGTTACTTCATCCGGAACCAATTTTTTATTGCGGGCTCGGGTTGCCAGATCATTCAATGACCGGGCAATACCAGCAAGATTTTTTTGTTCTGCATTCTTAATGACCGGTACAATCAATCCATTTTCCAATGCAACTGCAATTCCAAGATTGATATCTTTTCGGATGATGATCGTGTCACCGTCAACAGAAGCATTCATCAATGGAAAATCTTTTATTGCTTTCACCACTGCTTCAAGGAAGAATGGCGTAAATGTTAAATTAAATCCTTCTCGTTTTTCAAATGCCGATTTATTTTTCTCTCTGAATTTCACAATACTCGTCAGATCAGCTTCCGAAACAGAACCGACGTGAGCCGACGTATGTTTGCTCCGCACCATATGTTCCGAGATCGCTTTGCGCATTGTATCCATTTTGATGATCTCGACTCGTCCTGCAGGATATGTAATCGGTGCTGCCGGTTTTGGAGCCGAATATGATGGAACAGGAGCAGAAGGTTTGTATTGTGAAACCGGGACTGATTTTCCAGATTTCTTTCCTTCTACATAGGCAAGAATATCGTTCTTGCTAACGCGATTGTTTGAACCGGTTCCCGGAATCGCTTCAAGTTCAGACATTGAAACACCTTCTGTCCGCGCAATGTTCAAAACAAGCGGAGAAAAAAACCGGTCAGAGGTCTGTGGCTGTGAAACAATTGACTGTTGTACTGAAGCAGATTGAACAAATGCTGGTTGAGTAACTACGGTTGGAACAGGTGTCGGCGCAGATGAACTGATTTTTGCATTCGCATCAGTGGTCAAACGGGCAATAACACTATTTACTCCAACTGTCGTCTGTTCAGGAAATAAGATCTCTGCAAGAATTCCTGCCGCCGGTGATGGAATTTCAGAATCAACTTTATCTGTACTGATTTCAAGAAGAGTTTCGTCTTTGCCGATTTTATCGCCAACTTTTTTATGCCATTTGGTGATTGTACCTTCGGCAATACTCTCTCCCATTTGCGGCATAATTACATCAACTAAATTCCCGGAATGGGAAACAGTTGTTGCTGCTGTAGAAACTGCAGCGGCAGGAATTGGTTTTGCTTCAACTTTAGGAACAACCGGTACGGGTGCAGATGGTGTTGCACTAACTGTTGCATTCGCATCGGTATTGATCCTTGCAATGATAGTATGAACACCTACCGTTGTCGTTTCCTGAAATAATAACTCAGCAACAATTCCTGCAGCGGGAGAAGGAATTTCAGAATCAACTTTGTCGGTGCTGATTTCAAGAAGCGTTTCATCTTTGGCAATTTTGTCGCCAACTTTTTTATGCCATTTGGAGATCGTTCCTTCGGCAATGCTTTCGCCCATTTGAGGCATGATAACATCAACTAAAGACATAGTTTCCTACTATTAGTTATTCTTAAATTAAAATGCTGCGAGTTCTCTTAATGCAGCAACAACTTTTTTCGTGTTTGGTAAAAAGAATTCTTCCAACGGTGGACTGTATGGGGTTGGTGTGTCGATTGCGCCGATTCTTTTTATTGGTGCATCTAGATATTGAAAGCAATTCTCGGTGATCAAAGCAGAAATTTCTCCACCAATACCGCCGGTGATATTATCTTCGTGTGCGATCAATACTTTGCCTGTCTTACGAACCGATGAATATATCAATTCCGTATCAAGTGGCATCAGACTTCTCAGATCGACAACTTCAACGCTCACTCCATTTTCATTCTGTAAAATTTCCGCAGCTTCCATTGCCATGTGGACCATCGAACCATATGTGATCACTGAAATATCATTTCCATCTCGTTTTACATCCCCTTTACCGATCTCAACAATATAATCAGTTTCCGGGACTTCACCTTTAATGTGGCGATACAATCGTTTATGTTCAAGATACAAGACTGGATTGTTGTCCCGTATCGCCGCTTTGATCAATCCTTTGGCATCGTACGGAGTTGACGGTGCAACGATCTTGAATCCCGGTTGATGAAAGAACCATGCTTCGGGATTTCGCGAATGAAATGGACCTCCATGGATTCCCGCACCGCTTGGTAAACGAACAACCATCGGACAAGGAATATGCCATCGATAATGAATCGATGCAGTGTTATTGACTAAACGACTGAATCCGGTTGTAACAAAATCAGCAAACTGAATTTCTGCTACTGGTCGCATTCCAACAACTGCAGCACCAGTTGCCGCACCAAGAATTGCCGT
>DMPG01000121.1:0-451 GCA_003456055.1 Bacteroidota bacterium
GTTGCAACAGCCTGCCCCGTTATGCTTCTAAACGGGGTCAGCTTGCCTGTTTAGGGCGCAGCAGATTTTAGAAAGTAATAACTCGATCTGACCACTCAACCATTTGAACACAATCTATCATCGTAGATATTGGACAAGTAGTCGAATCTTCTAACTTTCTTGATTTAAGACAGGTTCCACAAGCCAATAATTCGCCACCCTCTTTCACGAATGCCTGAAGCTGAGCATCTACATTATATTTATCGTGAGTTAAACCTTCGCACTCAACGGCTTCGCCCATTNNTGACCGCTCTTTTTTGCAGTAGTTGCAAAGCGAAATGCATTCCAGGCTTTCTCGTACTCTTTCGTTTCTAATATTATTCCATATTTCATTTAGTTACCTTTGGTAGATTGTTGATTTGCTGCGCCCTAACGAAATGGAGCTAACCCCAACACGAAGTGTCCCTTCGGG
>DMPG01000121.1:549-4542 GCA_003456055.1 Bacteroidota bacterium
AGTTGTATTTAGAAATCTCAACACGCAAAACATTTGCGCTTGCCGTGGCGAGTTGCAACGTCACGTTTGAGCGACTCGTATGTTGACCCTCCAAATAAATCCATGTATCGTAATCCATTGGCAAAGTCATAGGAGAGGTAAAAGCAACTAGATATCGTTAACCAGACACTGGTTAGGCAGCCGATGAATTTTGTTTTGAACGTCGCTCCCGACTGGACATAATTACTGCACCAATCGCACCAATTAAAAGACCAATTGGACAAATAAAAATTGCGATTAAAAAGGATGCAACACCAGCACCGTTGAGTAAACTAAAGGCTATGCTTGTTTCCCCTACCTTCGACGAAATGCCTTCAAACACGTTGTGAAGGATTGCAAATAAAATAAATCCTATGCCCGAAGTGTATACAAGATAACGGAACTGCTTTGAGTTTCTCAACGGATGAACGAAAGCGAGAACCAATGCAATGGTTGAAAGATACGCAAGTGCTATACCAGGCGGATTGTCTGCAATACCAACAACATTAGCAGCATCGCCGAGAATGCAGCAAACTACGAGAAGTATTACCGAGACGATGATATTTCGAGTCGACATAAATGATTTGATCATAACAAGCCTCCTCTTTAAATGATATTTATTGTCGACTGCCTAACAGACTGGAGCTAATCCCAACACGAAGTGTCCCTTCGGGAAGGGACCCCTTCGGGGGCTGCGTTGCAATTTATCCGCTGTCTTTCTTGACCGCCAGCCTCTTGTCGGTTTGGCGGACGTCACGCTTGCGCTATTGGTTAGGTAGCGATTATCAAATCAAAGAGTAATTATTTGAACTGAATACTTTTTCGCTATTTTTTCCAAAACGATATCATTCTTGTTACAAAGTGCAATGGTTCTGATTGATTTCGGTTTAAATCGCTTCATGAGTTCACGAGAAAATAATGCTTGTCCTAAGAGATACATACCAACTCTTCCAGTTTCAGTTTGAATTACGATGATATTTTTACCCTTAACAGTTGGACTACCACCTTGAATAATTTTCTTTGGCCCCGAAAGAATAATTATACCGTCAATATATCTCGGAGCAGAACCAGCTTCACCTTTTACAGCACAATATTCTTCAATTAATGTTCCGCCAATAGACTTCCAGTATTTTCGAGTTAACGGTCTTTGATTTGTATTCATAATTTTTCGTATTCACAAATCGCTGCCTAACCTGTAATTAGATCGATGATATAAACATACCATGTATTTTATTTTAAATATTATGTGTCTAAAATTCATTTCATAATTTTTTATACTGTAGTTCAAAAAAAATTTTGAAGAAATAAATAATCCGCAGTTCGTCAGTAAACTCGCTCCCTGCCCGAAGGACTCCTTTGGAGCGGTTTCTCAATTGCGCTAATATATATTTATCATGTACAAGTATCAATACAACATAGTCGTTAATCCACTTTTTTATATTTGTTTCATTATACATCTCAGACTTTTTTGTCTTGTTATAAAGTCAATACCAATCTATTCACTATCCTCGAAAATATACAGATTTTGGAGATGTTTCTCACACGGTGAGTAGCTGGATACAGATGGAATATTTTCTTTCGCATAATAAAAAACCCGAAGCGTTCATTCTTCGGGTTTTCTGTCTAAAAGAAGTTGACCGTCACCTTTAAGGTGACGGTCAACTGATCATTGTTAGAAACAGTGTGATTTAATACCTGAATTCAGGTGATACATAAATGGGATTCCTATAATGATAATCATCTCTCCGAAATACTAACTGCAACTCCATGACCGGAACCAATTTCATAATGCCCATTGGTGAAATCACCTGAACACATTCTTGTATCGTTCCAAAGACCCATACTTCAGCCATGTTGGTTATTGCGGATCGTGTGGGATCCTGATAGTGATCGTTTGAAGCAGTCAGTGTATCAAAAAAGACAATAAGATTTACCGGTCTGCGGGAAGAATTGCGTCCGGAGAACTCTTCGTATCGATGTTCGGCAAAGGCTTTATTTGAATTTTTTACCGCCGATAATTCTTGCAGGGAGCGTTACAATAGCCCAAATAGATTTCAGGATTCCTTCGACAGCAATGCCGACAATTCTAAATGGCAACATTAGAAGCCAAACAAATGGATAGATGACCAACGCAACTAATGCCAACGGGGCACAAAGAACAAAAAGGATACACCATAAAAGAAATTTTACCATCTGTTCACCTTTGTGATTATGGTAACTTTATTTACTTGATTGAAAGGTAAGAAGAATATTGATAATGCGAAACGAAGTTTCTTTAAAACAGATGTTTTCAAATTGAGTTTGTAAATTATTAAAACTCAGCACTCAAGGTTAAGGCACAGAATATTTTAATAGTATAAATAAATATTATGTCTATCAATTGTTATTTCGGATGCCAATGACAAATTGAAGTAGTGTATGTTGAGATCAACAACAACCAAATATCCTTTTTCTGTATAAACATCTTTAAGATTACCGCCGTTTGAGTAGTACTGACCAGTCAAATTATTATTGGTATACGTAGAAACCCAAGTAATTGGTTTCGCAGCATTTATTCTGTCTTCAATTGTTGGTATAGGCTGAGTAGAATTTTCTTCTTTACAAGATGAAAACGTAACCATTGACATAATAATTATTATAAGAATGTTTTTCATGTTTTTTATGTACACCTTAACTTAAGATTAAGCTGAATGGTTCAACAATTTGCCCATTTAGAATAAGTCGTTTGCATTTGTGCCAAAACAGCGAAAAAGACCCTTCCATCAACAAGAACGATACGACCGCACATAATATTTACTCTACTTTGGATATTTATATTTGATTAACTTGAGTGAAAGGTACGAAGAATATTGATAATGTGAAACGGAGTTTCTCTAAACACAAAACCCGAAGCGTTCACACTCCGGGTCTTGGTGTACATTGCTAACAGCTAATAGCCAAAACCTAACTGTTAATACAAAATTTACTTTTTCAAAACTACTCCCGCTTTTTCTTTCTCGCTCTTTGTGAACGCAGAATATTCCAGCATCTGTTTTGCAAGATCGAGCGGATACGCGGTTTTTACATCGGTGATATTCCCTTTTTTATCCTTCACCGGCACAAGTTTCGGCATTACAAATCCGGTATAGACTGCACGGTCAAGTTTCTCCATCCGCTGCAGCACTTCATCCCGCAGTGCGGTATCGATCTTGAATCCGTACGTGTCAATCAATAATTTTGCCGCAGCAAGATCACCTTCTGATTTGATCCGCTGGATCTCCGCAAGCAGTTTTCCAACTCCGACCCGCATCTTTTCATAATCGGTCACACGGAAAAATGTTTTGCCCTCCTTCTGCACCCGCTCAATGCAGTCCGCATTCTTCCAGAGCCAGTGAACGTTCATCTGGCGGTTCTTCATATGGTCTTCTTCAAGCTGGTCTTGTCCTTTTGGAACACGCTGAAGCTGTACCATTCCCGCATTCCGCACTTCTTTATCGTACAACGCTTTCATCGTTTCCATGGTGTTGGAGATGAGTCCGATCTCCACCAGTTTCGGATCCCAGATATGATACAGTGCAACAAGATCTGCACGCGCTTCTTCCAGCGTGGAATAATATCCCGGCAGCGCAGCCTGCGGATCAACTTTTAAATTCGGTGATACTCTTCCTGATGCGTGACCGAGCACTTCGTGCAGCGCAGTGTGCAAATTGTCTGCAAGGCTCGCATATTTATCAGCTCGTTCAACTTCCTGTGCATCGAAGGCAAACTCTTTCAGAATATCTTTTCCGCCGGTTTTATCATACGCATCCACAATGTTATAAAGCGTTACCGATTTGCTTCCGTATTGTTCCCGCACATCTTGCTCGTTCGGAAGATTGATCCCGATCGCACTCACGGGTCCTGCATCGCCGGTTTCAACCACAACGTTGATCACGGTATACTTCAGCGGTCTCACGTCAGACTTTTTATATTTTGCATCCCATGGCATGCGATCTT
>DMPG01000318.1:0-3887 GCA_003456055.1 Bacteroidota bacterium
ATAGGTGTTGATAATGTCAGTTTATTGACTCCATCTTTAAATCGTTGTGGCAATTCAAAATCTTTGTGATTTGCAAAACTATGTGCGCGATCATATAAACCATACATCGTTGTCATACTCGGAGCAATTGTTCCGTTCATCGGATAACCTTTTACTTGTCCATAGGAAAGACGCAGTGTAAAATTTGCATCCGGCGGCAGTTCTTTTCCATATACTGCAAAGCGTGCTTTCCCTGTTGCTTCGCTTGACATAGCGATCAAGGCAGAAACATTTTTATCCTGCCAAGTGCGCATTTCATCACCGATGGGAACAATTTTTCGAGCAAGAACGATCATCGGATCGGTTGATACNNGAGATCTCTTTTTCACCTGCTTCGATCAATGCTTTACGGAATGCCGGATCAGCAAGTTTTGTTCCACTAACATACATTTTTGCAGCTTCTTCCGGTGTTTTTCCATCAAGAACTGCCATAACCCAAGGGTCGTTAGCTCCCAACATATCTAATGCTTCTTGGAAACGATCCGCCATCAGTACTTCTTCTAGATCAGGATAGACCGGTGCCGGTGAGTAAAGACTTTCCAAGGTCAATTTCAGCATTGCANNTTGCATCTTGAAATTGCGGCAGTCGTTCTCCATTTGGTTTCTTCGATTCAACTGCGTAGCGTGCAATTGTTAACGCACGTCCGCCAAGTGCTCCGCCAAGACCGCGGTAGGTAAGCTCTTTGAACCGTGATTTTGTGCGTTCCATTGCGGTTGAGACAGAATCCCATGCCCATGCATATTTCGTTTTCAATTCCGGATTAGCATTGATTCTGTTCAAAAGTTCTTTTTCATCATTTTGTTTCTTTGCCATCAAATTCTTTTCAAGCAATCCTTGGTATTCACCGGTCATTGCTTTTTGAGTATTTTCATATCCAAAGAGCATTCCGTCTGCACGTCNNCGGAATATTGTTTCAACACACCTATCGTTCGTTTAATTGTTGTAAGTCGAGCCGGATATTGGTAATCGCGTGAATACTCGATCTGTGCGTATGTTTGCTGACGATTCGTTGAACCAGGATGACCTGAAGTAAAGACCAATTCCCCATCTGCAGCGCCGGCTGTTTTCCATTTTAGAAAATGAGGAGCGTTGTATGGCTTATCATTCTCATAGACGCGGAAAAAACACATATCAACATCGTACCGGGGGAATGTGAAATTATCCGGATCGCCGCCATAAAATGCGATCTGTTTTTCGGGAGCCATCACCAATCGTACATCGGTAAATTTTTTGTATCGGTAGATCCAATATTCTGCACCGTTGTATAACGTAACGTTATCGGACCGTAATCCGGATTTTTCATTGCTCTCTTGTTGTAATTGTGCCAACATTGCTCGACGTGCTTTCATTGCTTCTCCACCAGTTTTTCCGGCAATTGCACTCATGACTTTAGCTGTAACATTTTCCATTTCGGTCAAGACATTAAGTTCAAGGTCAATACATTTCACTTCTTCTGCAACTGTTCGTGCGTAAAAACCAGTCTTGATGTAATCTTTTTCCGGCGTGGACATCTTTTGTAATTGTCCTGCACCAACATGGTGATTTGTCATAACAAGTCCATTTGCAGAAACGAATGAACCGGAACCGCCGTCATTGAACCGAACTGAGGAAAGGCGAACATGATCGAGCCATTCTTGCGTGATGTCGAATCCATACTTTTCTTTTAATAGTTTCTTTGGTGGATTGTCGAACGTCCACATTCCCTCATCAGCTAGTGAAAAAGCGAAGGCGACGAGTATTGCCGCAACGATTAGTTTAAGATGTCTCATTGTTACTCCTTAATGTTTAGTGAAGAATTTGTACGATTTGTGTAAACTGTTTTAATTAATTCTGAATTATTAATTGATAATTATTNNTTTTTCCTCTTCTGTGAAAACCCAACCGACAATTTTCCCGGCATCAATATCGTTGAAGCCTGACCAATATTCTGTTGTCCTAAAATTGCGTGAACTGGTATCACCGGCAGTATAGAGCTCAACTTCTTTCTTAATTTCATTAAGTCGATATTTCCATTTTTCCATATTGCTTGTGCGAAGATCGATCCATCCGTTGCGCGCCCAATCATCGATGTTTTCGGTAGTAATATCTAATTCATTGATACCGCGAAATGCAGGGATCTTCACATCATTACCGCGTAGCAATGTCTTTCCATTCGGGAGTAGAATTGGAATACCGATGGAAATGATCTGTGAACGTAACGCAACATCGTTGGAAATGTAATCAGTCAATGCAGATGACATTTTTTTTGTGGAAGTTTTCATAACAACATTCACAGTACCGTACACCTTTTTTAACAGGTGTGCTTCATATAATAACTTTGAGAGGCGCGGGGGACCAAGCATTTCGAAAGCAACGCTGTTTGTGTTATGTTCCTTTTCAAGTTTCTTCATTTTCTCAATTGCACCCTGGAACATGAACCCCGCGCGATAGGTCGGCGATAGGGTGGCATTATCCAACGCATTGATGATATCGTGTCCGGTATTTCCACCGCGGATTTCAAACAGCACCGATTCGGCTATTTCTTCGGGTGTTACAAATTCCATTTGACCAGGAGTTGCGATCGCTTCAAATTCACCTCGGGAGAAAATGCCGTTCTCCCCGGTATCGATAAATACTGATTTCAATCGTTGCCCTGTTGGCTTAACGATATTTTCCATTTTTATCTTGAATTTTCCTTTCAGCTCAATTCCTTTGTCGGAAGCACAATCGTACAGATCGATTGGTTTGCCTCGTTTTGCAATTTCACCGTAGGCAATTTTTTTCCACGCAATTGCTCCGGTTGGTTTAATCTCTTTCGTGATCGGAGCGTCCGGGGTTCTTCCCATTAAGAAGAGCAGCATTGTATGCGCTCCGGCAACAACAGACTTTGAAAGAAGAACGCGGGAAGGTTTCTCTTCGCTGTGTGTGTATGGAATATTCAATCCCATTCCGCCGGTTCCGCTTGTTCCAATCTTCACATACGTTGTTGTCTTTGCAATATTCATTGAACGATAGAAAATCTGCACATGCCGGATCAGTTGGGGCGTGTATTGTGTTGCAAGTAGTTTTTCGACTGTGTCGCGAAGATTTGCAGAATTGTTCTTTAAAGCGAGTACGACATCTCGCGAACTTTGAAAAATATCTTGGTAAGCTATTGCTGTAGCAGAATTGATACAGTCGATCACAATATCAGGTTTATATTTGGTGATCAATTGATATAACGCGGATCGTTCCAATACTTCAGGAGTCAATTCTTCAATAACATCATCGAGGAATTTTGTCCGTTTGGCTTGATCGTTAAGAATTATTTCACGCGTAAGGTCTTTGAATTCATTGCGGACGAATATATTTCCCCACCACGGAACGAAAAAATTCTTTGGAGCTTTTGGATATTCGCGCCTCATTGTTTCGCACGCTTCTTTTGCTTCGGATTCTTTAAGGGAAGTGAGGATGATCTGTTTTGGATTTTCTTCCATTAATTTGCGGCAAATTGCGGAACCGACAAGTCCCCAGCCGCCGAGAACGAGAACGGATTTGTTTGTGATGACCATAACGACTCTGTTTGAGGTTAATAATTCAAAAGATGTGGAAGATGTTTCCTTCCAATTTTTTTGTGTTTAAAGATACTGCGATTTGGTTGAAACAGCAATTGCTGTTTTACTACTATTCAACCGAGATCTATCTTTGCATACTTTTTTGTCTGGAATAAAAATAAAAAATACAATATCACTTTTATTGTTTTTCAACCATAAATAAACTAAGTTTGTTCAGAAAATCATAAAAATTATTCAACTCAATGTATCTCTCATGGAACAAGCAGAAAAACTAACCAGACCAATCGTTCAGCAATTAGATGAAATTTTAGGCG
>DMPG01000318.1:3911-4928 GCA_003456055.1 Bacteroidota bacterium
CAGGCAGCACGCGTTTCGTATGGAAAAGGCACAAAAAAAGTGAGTGAAGACCGCGGACTGATACGGTATCTGTTACGTCATCAGCATACCACTCCATTTGAGATGTGCGAAATAAAATTCCATGTCCGTGTTCCGATGGATTGCTGGAGACAATGGATCAGACATCGAACCGCAAATGTGAATGAGTATTCAACGCGATACTCATTGGCAATCGACGCATCTCAGCGTGCAGGTGATGGACAGTGGAGAATGCAATCAAGCGATAATAAGCAGGGGAGTGACGGATTTTTTGATCTTGAACGCGGGAAACAATTTTCTGAACAGGAACTTCAATTACAAAATTTGTCACGCTCTGTCTATGAAGAACGGGTGAATGCCGGAATGGCGCGTGAACAAGCGAGGAAAGACCTGCCGCTTTCAACGTATACTGAAGCGTATTGGAAAGTGGATCTTCACAATCTTCTCCATTTCCTTTGGCTTCGCATGGATTCGCACGCACAATATGAAATTAGGATGTTTGCTGATACGATCGGCAATGAGATTGTAAAGCGTTGGGTTCCGCTTGCATGGGAAGCATTTCAGGATTACAAGGTGAACGCAGCGTCACTATCGAATATTGAAATCGAAATCATAAAAGCACTTAATCTAAATGGAAAAGATGCTGCCGTAGAAGTCGCACGGAAATTCGGTCTTGTTCCCCATGCTGGACAAGAATTGAAGAGTAACCGTGAACGTGGAGATATTGAATCGAAATTCAATTCCCTTGGAATTACTATCCCGTGGAAATAAGAACCTTTCACGATTATCAAGATTATCAAAATTGAATTTTGCAATCTTGTAATCTTCAATTTTGATAGTGTGTATGAAATTAATTCTCATAGCCTCCCTCAATAAGAACCGTGTTATTGGAAGAGATGGAAAAATTCCGTGGCACATTCCCGAAGATCTTCAACGATTTAAACAACTCACCACAAACCATACCGTGTTGATGGGTCGAAAGACGTTTGAGTCAATTGG
>DMPG01000318.1:5002-5881 GCA_003456055.1 Bacteroidota bacterium
GAGAAAGTTTTCACGGAGGCATTACCTGTTGCCGATGAATTGAATCTTACAATTGTCAAGAATAATGAGAATGGAGATACCTTTTTCCCCCCGTATGAACATCTTATTGGAAAATCGCTTTATATTTCGTCTGAAGAGGTCTATAAAGAGATGAAATTTCTCACGCTTCAAAGAAACATTGTTCTTTAGATTTTTGCAAATATTTTCAAAAATGCGAGCAACTTTTTCCCTCCTTTTCCATCATATATATGATGCCACAGTATCAAATTTCAGACGAACAGCTTGCTATACGGTTACAACGCGGTGATAATCAAGCGCTGTCGCAGATCTATGAACGATACAAGGTTGGATTGTACTCATTTTGCTATCGTTTATTGGGGGATGGAAATAGTGCTGAGGATGTCGTTCATGAAACTTTTAGCAAAGTACTATCGGAAAAAGGGAAGCTGCAAAATCCGGCATCGTTAAAATCGTGGATGTTTACAATTGCTAGGAATGAGGTATTTGCAGTACTCNNGTTAAAATCGTGGATGTTTACGATTGCACGGAATGAAGCATTTGCAATACTCGGTCGTAACAAAAAACTCCGTCCGTTAACAGACGACGATGAAATATTTTCCGAAGAAACGCCATTGTCCGCAATAGAAACAAACGAACGAATGAAAATGCTTGATACGTTGTTGAATAAACTACTTCCGCAATATAAAGAGGTATTGATATTACGAGAGTTTGAATCAATGAATTATGAAGAGATTGCCGCAATTACGGGAACGACCATCAGTGCAGTAAAGTCAAAACTCTTTAAGGCACGAAAAGAATTGATGGAAAAAGCAAAACCATATTTAAAAGAGGAAGCAATATGAAGAAGAATGAAGAATT
>DMPG01000364.1:0-8204 GCA_003456055.1 Bacteroidota bacterium
GGGATCGGGCGAAGGTTTTGTTTTGATATCATCATCCGCGGTTAGGATAATTGGAAAGTATTTTGTCAGTCCGACAACATCCAATTGTGCGAGAACATTATCCCGCGAACCCCCCGATGCAACCGACATCGGCAGAATTCCGTTATATTGAACAACGATATCAACCACCGGTTGGATTACTTTCGTTTCATTATAGAACCTCTTAAAGTATTCCTGTTTCACATCGCTGACACGGTTTGCTTCGAGTAGTACACCGAATTCCCGAATATACATCTCCACGATATCGGTTGATGATTTCCCTTTTTGAGAGAAGATAAAATCATATTTCCACGGCGCACCAAAATGCGTTATTGCATATTCCCACGCTTTCATGTGCATTGGCATCGAATCAACCAATGTTCCGTCGCAGTCAAAGATCAATCCTTTAATATGTTTTGGTACAACTAGCTTTTGCATTGTTTCTCCAATGGTACATAAAAAATCCGAAGAAAGAGTTCCTGCACTTTCTGCGGATTCAAATTCTATTCAAATATACGACATTTTTGAAAAAGATGGTTGTTGAATAATTTTTTGTATTGCCATCTTATTTTCTTTGCGTCAATAACACTCCTGCAATCGTAATCACTCCCCCGACAACAAATGTTGCTGTTATCGGTTGTTGCAGAAATATCACCGCCATAATCGTCGTAAAGATTGGTTGTGCATTGGCAAAGACTGCAACTTTGGTCGTATCAAGTTTACCGAGAGCATAGAACCAGAGCATATACGCAACAATGGATGTTCCCAAACTTAGATATAAAATACTCATCCAATTACCAAATGTAATTACCGGTAATCCGTGCCAGGCAAATTCAATAAGTCCTACCGGAAGGAACATCGCCGCCCCGCCAATCATCGAAAGCGCGGTAATGTGAAACGAGCCGTATTTGATCACTAATTTCTTCCCTTGTATTGCAAATAACGCCCACGCCACTACGGCAAGAAAGATCATCACATTGCCATAGAAATAATCCGAATCAAAATCGATTCCGCGCTCGAACATTACTATCGCCACACCGATGAACGCAACAAACACGCCGAGAATCTTCTTCCTTGTCAACGGTTCTGAAAGGAGAAAATATGACAGGATCAGAATCAATGCGGGAGTGGTTGCATAAAGCAGTGCGCCGTTCGATGCAAGAGTAAATTTAATTCCATAAAGATAGAGGAACTGATTGATTGGAACGGCCAGGAATGACAGCCAGAGCAATTGTTTCATATCTTTCTTTTCGACTTTGATCCGTTTTTCTCTCGCAAAAAACATCACCAACAACGCAGCAAGCGACACACAGTTCCTCAGGAAGGTTAAGACAACTGGATTCACCTCTTGCGTCACAGTTTTGGCAACAAGGTGTGTCCCTCCTGCGATCATTTGTTGGATGATGATGATAATGTAAATATTCATATTATTGTTGGTAGGTCGGCGTTAACGCCGACCTACCAATTGAAGTTTTTTTCGTTCAACAACTTTTGGTATATTCATTCACACAGAAATTCTTCATAATATACTTTAACTTTTCGTCACTATGAAACGTAATGAGACACTCTATCTCATCGACTCGATGGGAATCGCATATCGTTCGTATTTTGCGTTCGCACAAAATCCTCTCATTAACTCTAAGGGGGAAACGACCAGTGCGATCTATGGTTTTGTCAATTATCTTAATAAGATACTTGACGAACAAAAACCGGATTATATCGCAGCAGTATTCGATACCGATGTGCCGACATTCCGTCATGTTGCATATAAGGATTACAAAGCAACGCGCAACAAAATGCCGGATGATCTCGCGGCCTCCCTGACATATCTGAAAGATGTTGTGAAAGCATTCAATATCCCCGTTCTGGAACTTGACGGTTACGAAGCTGATGATGTTATGGGAACATTGGCTCGGCGTGCTGAAAATGAAAAGATCAATACATTTCTTGTAACGTCCGACAAAGATTTTATGCAGCTCGTTTCAAACAGAATCAAGATTTATCGTCCCGGAAAATTCGGCAGTGATGATGAGATTATCGGCGAAGAAGGTGTGATGACAAAATTCGGTGTTGGCCCCGATCAAGTAATTGAAATGCTCGGACTCATTGGCGATACCGCAGATAATATTCCCGGCGTTCCGGGAGTCGGTCCAAAAACTGCACTCCCTCTTGTCTTAAAATATAAAACCATAGAAAATATTCTCGATAATATCGATTCCATTCCGCAGAAAGGTCTTCAGGAAAAACTTCGAAACAACAGAGAAATTGCACTTCTTTCAAAACATTTGGTGACAATCGATATCAATGTTCCGATCAAAGTGGACATTCATCATCTCAAAGCAAAAGAGAAGGATATCCCCGGTCTCATTAAATTGTACGAGCATCTCGAATTCAAAACGTTTGCGAAACGGTTGAGAGAAAAAAATGTTGTTGAAGACCTAACGGAGAAGAAAAACGAAACGGTTGAAGAAGAAACAACTACCCTGCAGGATATCAATTCGACAAAACACAATTATATTGTCGTAAAAAAAGATGCTGAATATCTGAAATTACTCGCAGAGCTTAAAAAAGCAAAAGCATTCGTGTTCGATACCGAAACGACTTCTACCGATGCACTTCGCGCAGAATTGGTTGGAATTGCTTTTTCCATTGAAAAACAAAAAGCATATTACATTCCTGTTATTGATGATACTGTCCAGGAAAGCGGCGAAGATCTTTTCAGCGGTAAAACTGAGCACAAACGAGAGGGATTTCCAATCGAACGAATTGTGAAGGATTTCAAACCGATTTTGGAAAATGAAAAAATCAAAAAATACGGTCAGAATATAAAATATGACTCACTCGTTCTTTCTGCAAAAGGAATCATCGTTGCCGGAATCAGTTTTGATACGATGATTGCGGCGTATGTGCTTCGTTCCGATAAACAGCATTCGCTCGATTCTCTTGCGTCGGAATTGTTGAATTACAAAATGGTTTCGTTTGATGAATTGACCAATGAAGGTAAAAAGGATATTCGCGATATTTCGATCGATGAAGTAGGAAATTACTCGGCAGAAGATGCCGATATTACGCTGCAGATCGTCGATATTCTTCATGACAAAATATCGGCAAATGGATTGAAAAAACTCTGTGCAGAGATCGAATTCCCGCTGATCGAAGTACTTAATGCTATGGAAATCTCCGGTGTAAAGATCGATATTCCCTTCCTTGCAACAATGTCGGGAGAGATTGGGGCAACACTTGATGAACTGATCAAAAAGATCTATAAACACGCCGACGAAAAGTTCAACATCAATTCTACTCAGCAACTGGCGAAAATCCTTTTCGAAAAATTAAAACTCAGATCGGTTAAAAAAACAAAAACTGGATTTTCAACCGATGTTGCCGTTTTGGAAGCGTTACGAAAAGAACATCCGATTGTTGAACATTTACTTGAATACAGGCAACTACAGAAACTAAAATCAACGTATGTGGATGCATTGCCGAAGCTGATCAACCCTCTTACAGGAAAAGTTCATACTTCGTTCAATCAAACTGTCGCTGCCACCGGAAGACTTTCAAGCAGCGATCCAAACCTTCAAAACATTCCTATCCGGACTGAACTGGGAAGAAAAATGCGTAAAGCATTTATTCCCTCAGACAAGAATTCATTGATACTTTCTGCAGATTATTCTCAAATCGAATTGAGAATTATGGCGCATATTTCCGGCGATCAGGGATTGCTAGAGGCATTCAATAATCACGAAGATATCCATTCTTCAACAGCCGCGAAAGTTTTTGGTGTCAGTCAAAAGGATATCACACGCGATATGCGCCGTAAAGCAAAAGAGGTGAATTTCGGGATTATGTACGGCATCGGTCCGTTCGGACTCGCTTCCCGTTTGGACATTTCACAATCCGAAGCAAAAGAGATCATTCAAAAATATTTCGAACGTTTTCCGAAAGTGAATCAATACATTTCCGAAACCATTGCAGCAGCGCACACCAACGGGTATGTAGAAACATTGAATGGACGGCGAAGATATTTAACCGATATCAATAATAAGAACCAAAACATCCGCGGCAATGCCGAGCGGCAGGCGATCAATATGCCGATTCAGGGAACCGCTGCCGATATGATAAAACTTGCGATGATTGGAGTTCACCGAGAACTTGCATCAAAAAAACTCAAAAGCAAGATGATCCTTCAGGTACACGATGAACTGGTGTTTGATGTACTAAAAACTGAAGAAGCAAAAATGAAGAAATTAGTTGAAGAGCAAATGCGAACAGCGATGAAACTGAATGTTCCAATAGAAGTTGAGATCGGCGTTGGGAAAGATTGGCTTGAAGCTCATTAAAAAGAAAACGTCAGATAGCACATTATTCCATCTGACGTTTGTTTAATATTCTGAGATAAAAATTAGATTTTCTTTTCTTTTCTTGAAAATAGCATCAGAATTCCGAACAAAATAATTGCAACAGGCCAATATGTACGAATCGCTTCCTTTATATCGCTGGGATATAAGAATCCGATCTCCGTCATCATAAAAGCTGTGCCCAGGCTAATGAAAATGATTGAGGGGACCAGGAGGTGAAATTCAGAAAATGTAAAGATGAACAACATTAAGAATGACAACCCGAATGCGATTAAAAATCCCGGTACGTATGTAAACGGAGTGTTTTCAACAAAACCGTATTTCCCGAGCAGTAAAACAATTCCTGAATAAAAACAAAGACTTCCAAAAAACAATGACTGCCGGACATTGGTAACGAATGATCGAATGATCATTGTGCCTCCATACACAATCAACCCAAACAGGATCATTGACCATCCGTCAATATGAACAATATGTAATTGACGAAGTAATAATCCAAAACCTAATACTACAAGGATTATACCGAAAACCGGAATCCGTTTTAATTGTTGTTTATCCATTATTGCACCCGTGCGTTAGCAATATTTTCATACGGTACTACCAGAGCAATGATCACATACAGCACTAAGCCCGCTCCAAATGAAGCGAGACAAAGAACGACATAGAGCATCCGAATCAGACTTGAATCGATCCCAAAATATTGTGCTAATCCACCGCACACGCCGAACAATTTTTTATCGAACAAAGAACGTCTGAATTCACGATATGAACGTGTTTGAAATGTTGAATCTGTAGATGGTGATTCAGTTGAAGAAAAGTTGTTTTTTATTTCATTATTAAGATTCTCTGTCTGCGTTTGACGATAGTAGATAACTGCCATTCCGCCAATGATCAGCAAGACCGGAAAAATAAATTCGAATGCACCTTCTACAAAATTGAAAAAATGAAATATATCGAGATTCGCCAGCAAGAGAATCGCACCAATCGATACTAAAGCTATACCAAACCAATTCCGCACATTTGTGTTTGATGTAGGATTGACGGAAACACTTCCTGCAGTTGCCGCGGTTGTTGATTCACCAAATACAAAAGGCTTTTTCGGAACAATAAAAATTGCTGCAATATATAACACAATCCCTGTCCCCCCGAACAATACCATTAAGACAAATAAAATACGAAGGACAACCGGATCTACATCAAAATATTCTGAAAGCCCGCCGCAAACACCAGCAAATACTTTATTGGTCTGTGATCGATATAATCGTTGATTGGTCATATTCACTCCTTTAAGTTCTTTAAACTGTTACGATAGTGTGAATAATTAGTTGCGACAGCGAATGATTTCATTTTCGGTTACGATNNGAACAACCTGGAACTCGTAGACAAGTGAAATGATAGGTACACTAACATCCTGAAGGAATCGATCATAAAATCCTGCACCAAAACCAAGTCTATTGCCTTTTCGATCAACCGCAAGTGCCGGAACGATGACAACCTGAATATCTGCAACCGGAACCGGCCGATACATTCTCGGTTCTAAAATCCCATATGCGCCGCCAACAAGTTCACTCAACGAAAATAGTTCGGAATGTTTCATTTGCTTGGTCGCCTTGTCTCCAATTGGAACGACAACTCGTTTTTTTTGTTTCAACAGCATCCTAATAATTTCGTGCGTATCGACTTCATTTTTTTTGGAAGAAATATATGTGTGAACAACGTCCGCTCGAAAGAAGTCCGGCATAGTAACTAAATTCGCAAGGATCATTGAGGAGCGTTCACGACAATCGTTCTTGGAAAGGTCATCCCGTTGAATTTTTAAATTTTCTCGTAATATCGTTTTAGAGATCATTGTTTTGTCAACCATTATGGAGCTTTAAAGCAAAAAGTCCCGCAGAAGCGGGACTTTTCTTTTGTTTGAATTTATTTACACTTCCATTATTTCTTTTTCTTTTATCGCTAGAAGATTGTCAATCTCCTTGATATATTTATCGGTGAATTTTTGAACTTCTTGCTCACCGCGTTTTCGATCATCTTCAGAAAAATGTTCTTCTTTTTCAGATTTCTTCAGCAGCTCATTCTCATCACGACGAATATTTCTAATTGCAACCTTCCCTTCTTCTCCAAATTTTTTCACAAGTTTAACAAGTTCTTTGCGGCGTTCTTCATTTAACATTGGTATCGGGACCCGGACTATTTTTCCATCGATACTTGGATTCAGACCAAGATTGGCCACAATGATTCCTTTTTCAATCGGTTGAAGCATTCCATTATCCCAAGGAGTTACCGCAAGCATATGTACGTCGACAACACTTATAGAACCAACTTGATTGAGTGGCATCATTGTTCCGTATGCATCGACTTTAACCGTATCAAGAAGCGCGGTTGTCGCTTTACCGGTACGGACCTTTACAAGTTCGTGTCGAACACTTTCAACTGCTTTTTGCATCCGTATTTCGCAGTTTTTTAAGATTTCTTTTAATTGCATAATAATACCTCCGATATGTTATACTGATGGAGCAGATTGTGTTACTGTAGTCCCTATATTTTCACCTAGCACCAAACGAAGTAAATTATTCTTTATATTCATGTTGAAAACACCAATCGGCAGTTTGTTCTCTTTGCACAGCGTTATTGATGTCATATCCATTACTTTAAGATTCTTCTTAAAAACATCATCATAGTTAATCAACGAATATTGTTTTGCATTCGGATTTTTTTCCGGATCGGAATCATAGATCCCGTCAACACGGGTACCTTTGATGATGATTCCTGCTTCAATTTCAATACCGCGAAGCACTGCTGCTGTATCTGTTGTAAAGTACGGATTTCCTGTTCCAGCTGCAAAAATAACAATGCGATTTTTCTCCAAATGCCTTACTGCACGGCGACGAATATACGGTTCTGCAATCCGTTCCATATTGATTGCCGATTGACATCGAGTATGCATTCCGTGATGTTCCAACGAACTTTGCAGTGCCAATCCATTGATAACGGTGGCAAGCATACCCATATGATCCCCTGTAACCTTATCGACTCCGTCCGACGAATTTTCGATACCACGATAGATATTGCCTCCGCCAATCACAATTCCAATTTGCACACCAAGTTCATGAACCGATTTAATTTCTTCAGCATATTGACCTAACACCTTAGGATCAATTCCAAACTCTTGTTCTCCCATTAATGCTTCACCGCTTAATTTCAGCAGAATGCGTTTAAACTTTGGTGTTGTCATCATTAAGCTCCTAATAAAAAGAAAGGTCTCAAATGAGACCTTTCTGAATGTTAATTTGTTGATTCACCAAGTTGAAATCTCTTGAACTGTCTTACAGATACATTTGGAGAAAGGAGATCTTTGACCGCCTTTCCGGCGTCCTTGATGAAACTCTGTTCGAGTAGAACAACTTCCTGAAAATATTTTTCAAGACGGCCTGTTGCGATCTTTTCTGCAATTTGTTCAGGCTTACCTTCGTTCTTCGCTTGCTGCCTATAAATCTCAACTTCTTTGTCGAGTAAATCTTTACTGACTTTATCTCTCGATACAACGATTGGATTCATCGCTGCAACCTGCATTGCGATATCCCGGGCAATTAATTTGTTTGCAGGTGTATATTCCGCAGCAAACTCTACTAGGACTCCTAATTTACTTCCCATATGNNTCAGCATTAAGAATAAAGATCCTGCGTATCTCAGTTTTTTCGCCAACTTTTCCAACCAAATCAGAAAGAGCGTCAGCAACTGTTTTTCCGTTCGGATGAGGAAGACTCAATAATGCTTCAACCGTGTTCGGTGATTTGTCGAAAACGATCTGAGCAACAGAATTTGCAA
>DMPG01000364.1:8238-8376 GCA_003456055.1 Bacteroidota bacterium
TTTTGATACGACTATTCCTTCGTTGGCAGCTTTATCAGCCCGTTTAGCGGCAGTAGCAGCTCCTTTTTTACGAAGTATCTCGATCGCTTTTTCTAATTCACCATTGGATTCATCAAGTGCTTTTTTGCAATCCATCAT
>DMPG01000396.1:0-7397 GCA_003456055.1 Bacteroidota bacterium
CGCCGTTGGTTTTCTTACCACCACCTTAATCGGATTGTATTATTTTTTTGCGGATAAGATTCACGTAAGAGATGCCATGTCGAAGACCGAAGGGAATGAATCCGTGTGAAGAGTAGCGTAATGATATTTCTCTTTGGTACAATGCTTTATGCTCAATCTGCATCGGTTGCGGTTGTGCGTAAGAATACGGTTGCGGTGTTCGGCGGCATGGGAGTACAAATGGTTTCTGCTTCTGATGTTGTTGAATATATCAATTCCGTCTCAACATTTGCTCAGCGTGTTGATGACTTCGGCGTTGCGGTGGATTTTTTTGGTGGCATTGAATTTCCGATTGATGATGAATGGGGATTGAAACTGGAGCATTCCTATTTATTTAAATCCTATACCGTTCCCGGAAATCTCAGCGGGACATATGAAATATTTTATGCAAACCAATCGCCATCGGTCATCATTCAAAGAATCATTTCCGGCAAAGGATATTTTGTAAAGATAGGAGCGGGTGGAGGATACCATTTTGGAACAATGACTCAAAAAGTTTCCACGTTTGGAACAACGACCGGATATTCATCGAACGGAGTTGGTCTAAAAACAGAAATTGTTGGTCAAACAGCATTTGGTGATAATACATATGGTTATATCGGCGGTTCGCTTGGATGGGAGTTTATGAGTGACCTCAAAGAGAACAACGGGAAAAGATTAACAATGCCAAATTCAGCAAAAACAGTTACGTTGAATTATTTTCACGCAGGAATACGATTTGGAATGAACTATTATTTTTAATAACAACACAAAGGAACTATGAAACACTTATTGCTTCTTCTTTGCGCAGCAACATTGATTGCATTACCATCTTATGCACAACAAAAATCCACATCCACTAAAAAAGGAAAAACTATCGTGCCAGTAGAAACCGTTAATCCTCAAAAAGGTTTTGTCGTTGTTGAGACATCCCTTGGCAATATCACCATTCAATTGAATGATGCTGCTGCTCCAAAACATTCCGCGAACTTCCGAAAATTAGCGAAGGAGGGATTTTATGACAGCACAACATTTCATCGCGTCATTCCGGGATTTATGATCCAGGGTGGCGATCCGAATTCCAAAAATGCTGATAAGAGCACGCATGGAATGGGTGGACCGGAGTACCGCATTGATGCTGAAATTGGTTTAACACACGAACGTGGCGTGATCGCTGCTGCTCGTCAAGGTGATCAGATCAATCCGCAAAGAATGTCCAATGGAAGTCAGTTCTACATCACCGTTGCTGATGCAAAGTTTTTGGACGGACAATATTCTGTTTTTGGACAAATAGTTGAAGGAATGGATGTTGCGGATAAGATCGTTGCCGTTCCGCGCGATCCACGTGATAATCCGCTGGAAACGATTCTCATTAAAAAAGTGACGGTTATCGAATAATTCGATCAACCCTGCAACGATGCTGAACCATTGCAGGGTCTTTCTTGACACTATGGCTAAATCCAAAGAAAAATTTGATGGTGAGCATTTCATTTCTTCTTTTAAGAAGAAACAATTTGCTCCATTCTATTTTTTTTACGGTGACGAATCATTCTTGATCGAAGAAGTGGTTGATGCGCTGATAGAACACGCGGTCGATCCTGCGATGAAAGAATTCAACCTTGATATCTTTCACGGAAACGAGATCGACGGAAAAAAAATCATTTCGCTTGCCGCAGCATACCCAATGATGGCTGAACGGAGAGTTGTCATCATTAAAGATTTTGATCGGGCGGGCGGGAAGGATGTGCTTGAATCATACGTTGAGAAACCATCCCATACAACCGTATTGGTGCTGATCGCGGGTAATCCGGACTTCCGAAAAAAACCATATTCATTGTTCAAAAAAAATGGTGTTGCATACGAAGCCGCAGCATTAAAAGATTATGAAGCAACCGCATGGATCGATGCTCGAATGAAGAAACTTCAACGGCCAATAGAACCGCAGGCGGTTCAATTGTTATATTCCTATGTTGGCAGTTCGTTACGGGAATTATCAAATGAGATCGAAAAATTGTTATTGACTGTTGCATTACCGGCGACCATTACTGTAAAAGATGTTGAACGAGTGGTAGGAGTTTCACGAGAATTTACCTCATTTGAACTGGCGAACAAGGTTGCCGAAAAGAACAGCTCAAAGTCCATTGAAATTGTGGATCGACTCATTGGTTCGGGTGAATCGATTGTTGGAATGATCGCTGTATTGACACTTCATTTCATCAAATTGTGGAAAGTACAGGATGGACTACGGCAGAGAAAATCTGAACAAGAAATTGCTCAAATTGCCGGAACACATCCGTACTATTTGAAGTCATATCTTACACAAGCAAGGAATTATTCATCAGCCGAAATTGAGAACGCATTTTTGATACTTGCAGAAGCCGATCTTGCAGCAAAGTCATCCGGAGATCCAAAATTGATCATGGTGCGATCGATCACTGAAATCATTTCGGGAGTTATTCACCAAACTGCGGATAGTGTTCCTGTATGAAATTATTATTTCCTCCTACTACCGAAGAATGGTTCATCTTCCTCATCATTTTTATCACGATCGGTCTTTTCATTGGCATCGCAGAATTTCTTCGGCAAAAATTCAACGGCTCACCCGAGATTACCCGCAAACTTGTGCATATCCTTACCGGTTTATTGATATTCTTTGCTCCGGAGGTGTTTTATTCCGGTATTCCAGCAATTCTTTTAGCAATTCTGTTTATCGTCGTTAATCTTTTTGCAGTACAATTTGATCTGTTACAAGGAATGCATGGTACAAACCGGCATTCATATGGAACGGTCTACTATCCGTTATCATTCCTTATTTTGGTTCTTTTGTTTTGGGACTCAGCGTCGTACATCATTTCAATATCAATTTTAGTACTGGCTGTTGGCGATGCATCAGCGGCAATTGTCGGTGAGAATCTTCGATCACCCCATCAATTTTATTTAACGAGCGACAAAAAATCGTTTGAAGGTTCCACAGTGATGTTCATAACGACATTTTTGATCGTTTATGGTTCAATGGTTTATCTGAATATCGAACCAACGCATAATCCATTCATTATTGCTGCGATTACTGCTTTGTTTGCGACGATATTTGAAGCAGTCTCATCGCGCGGATTTGATAATTGTACAATACCGTTAAGCACTGCTTTTATGCTTCATCTTTTTTTAATTTCCTCTTCCTATCATCTTCCCGAACAGATGATGATTGCAATTGCACTAGCCGCTGTCATTGGAATCATTTCGGTCTATTTCAAATTTTTAGCGGTAAGCGGAAGTGTGGCAACGTTCCTTCTTGCCACGATTGTCTATGGAGTCGGCGGTTGGAAATGGACCACTCCAATCCTGACATTCTTTATTGTTTCCAGCCTCCTATCTAAACTTGGGAAAATCCATAAGAAAAAATTTGAGATCATTTTTGATAAAACTGATAAGCGAGATGCAGGACAAGTAGCGGCAAATGGTGGCGTTGCCGGTATAATTATTATACTGTGGCATTTTTTTCCAGAGAATACTGAGTTATTCTATTTCTATCTAGCATCAATAGCTGCGGTTACTGCGGATACATGGGGAACAGAAATTGGAACGTTATGGAAAGGGAAACCACGTTCGATTGTAACGCTGCAGAGCGTTGAACCGGGAACGAGTGGCGGGGTTTCATTGCAAGGAACGTTTGGTGCGTTGATCGGCGCAATGATAGTTACAGTATCAGCTGTTGTCACCAGCAATTCGGATTTTTCTATTCCGTTGATCGCAGCGATTGTTATTTCCGGTATGTTAGGGTCTTTCATTGACAGTCTATTTGGTGCAACAATACAAGCACAATACAAAACTCCCGACGGAAAAATAACGGAAAAAACCTCGGTGAATGGTGTACAGACCACGTTGGTGAGGGGAATTCGTTTGATTGATAATGATATGGTGAATTGGATTTGTGCATTGTCCGGTGCGATTAGTATGTTTCTCTATCTTCATCTATTTTGAATAAGCGATAAAGATTGGTACCTTACGATATTATGACTAAAGAAGTGATTGTACAAAAAATAAAAATTGGCGACGGAAATCCTTTGGTATTAATTGCCGGACCTTGTGTAGTTGAAAATCGGGATATGATTTTCACTACGGCAGAAAAGGTGAAATTGATTTGTGAAAAATATCATACGCCGATCATTTTCAAATCTTCATATAAAAAGGCTAATCGTACCAGTATGACCGGATTTGTTTCCATTGGTATGGATGAAGCCCTGAAAATTTTGGATGATGTAAAGAAAACATTCGGATTGCCGATATTGACTGATGTTCACACCGCCGAAGAAGTGAATAGCGCCGCTCAGGTTGCCGATGTTCTACAAATTCCGGCATTTTTATGCAGACAAACCGATCTTTTGATTGCGGCTGGAAAAACGGGAAGAGCAGTGAATATTAAAAAAGGTCAATTCCTTGCTCCTGAAGATATGAGACATCCGATTGAAAAAGTGGCATCCACACACAACGAGAATATTCTTGTTACGGAACGAGGAACAACATTCGGTTACCACAATCTTGTTGTGGATATGCGCGGGTTGGTGATCATGAAAAAATTTGGGTATCCCGTTGTGCTCGATGCGACGCACTCCGTGCAGTTGCCAAGCGATGAGAATGGAAAAAGCGGAGGACAACCGGAATTTATTTTTCCGTTATCGCGCGCCGGTGCCGCTGTAGGAATTGATGCATTGTTCGTGGAAACACATCCCGAACCTTCAAAAGCATTGAGCGATGCGGCAAGTCAATTACCTCTTTTCCAATTAGAGAGTTTGTTGAAACAAGTTACAGCGATCGATAAAACAATGAAAGATGTAATGGAATAATATGCCCAACGAATCTAGTGATATTAAAAAAGCAAGACGTGTTATTCGTATGGAAGCGGAAGCTGTTGCGGCGCTTGAAGGAAAGATCAATGAATCGTTTCAGAAAGCCATTGATATTATCTTTCAATGCAAAGGGAGAGTTGTTGTTACAGGGATGGGAAAATCGGGGATCATTGCACGAAAAATGGTCTCAACAATGAATTCAACCGGAACGGCATCAATTTTTCTTCATCCATCGGATGCTGTTCACGGCGATCTTGGAATGGTTCGGAACGATGATGTAGTGATCTGTATTTCCAAAAGCGGCGACACGCAGGAAATTCGACTGCTGCTGCCGATGTTCAAACGAATTGGAGTACCGATAATCTCTATGGTCGGGAATATGAATTCTCATCTTGCACTCCATTCAGATGTTCCTCTTGATATTTCTGTAAAAGAAGAGGCTTGTCCTCTTAATCTTGCACCGACAACATCAACAACGGTGATGCTTGCAATGGGAGATGCTCTTGCGGTAACGTTGNNTTGCAGTAACATTGCTGGAAAAAAATAATTTTACAGCCGATGATTTTGCAATGTTCCATCCCGGAGGAAATCTCGGGAAAAGGCTGCTGCTGAAAATTGAAGAACTAGCGTTCACCGGGAATCAAATGCCAACAATTAGTTTGAATGCCAGTTTGAACGAAGCGATTCTTGAGATGACCACAAAACGACTTGGTGCAACGTGTGTTGTCGATGCGAATGGAATTCTTGCAGGAATAATCACCGATGGTGACCTTCGCCGTTTGCTTCAAAAAACTACGAATGTTTCCGATCTTTCAGCAGAACAAGTGATGTCGAAGAATCCCAAAACGATCCGTAAAGGAACTCTGGCATCCATTGCTTTGCATGAAATGGAACAACACAGTATTACACAGCTCATTGTTGTTGACAATGAACGGAAACCGTACGGCGTCGTTCATTTACACGATCTTGTTCGTGCGGGGCTAGGTGGAGAATCAGCGGCGTGAAAAGGAATATCATTGTTCTTATAGTGCTTGTGACATTTTTGGTAATGTCAGGCTGCGCAGAAAAAGTCAGGCCAATTGTACTCAGCGGTGTATCGAGCACACAACTTCCGACACAAGAAAGTTGGAATTCCACAATCACCTTTACCGATTCAGGAATTGTTAAAGCGATAATAAAAGCCGGGCATATCTATGCATACGATAATTCACGCACTACATTTTTAGATTCAGGTGTTGTGATTGATTTTTATGATGAGTTTGGGAAACATACGACAGTGTTAACATCGCATCGAGGATCTGTTGATGAGGGGACGAACAATCTTGAAGCGATTGGAAATGTTATCGTTACATCGGACAGCGGTACAGTGGTGATGACAGAAAAAATGTTCTGGAACAATACTAAACAGCTAATACATTCTCCTGAATTTGTTCATATCACTTCACCCACGGAAGATCTGCAGGGAACCGGTTTTGAATCGGACCATAATTTACGGAACTATCGGATCTTCAAAGTGACAGGAACGGCGGAACGAAAGTGACACGGTGTTTTAGTTTCTTTCTACATGAAGAATTCAAGGAGGTTAGATCCCCCTTACTGCGATGGATTGTGCGTGAGAGAAGGGAGCAGGGGGGATGTAAAAAATATCAAATGATGTTGGTGTTGATATTAGTTGTTGGCTCTTTTTCATTTTCACAGCAATCCGATCTTATCATTCTTCAAAATGCAGATGAATTTGCAGGAAAACGATTGGAGAACGGTGAAGATATTCGTGAATTGACCGGAAATGTAAATTTCCGGCAGGGCGATGCAAGAGTGTGGTGTGACAAAGCGATCCAATTCATCAATCGGAATGAAGTTGAATTGATTGGCAATGTGAAAATTGTCCGAGATACGGTAACGCTAACGTCAAAACGCGGACGATATTTTGGTAATCTTCACAAAGCTGATGGTGAAGGGAATGTGAAACTAGTAACTCCGCATGTTACACTCTTTGCAGATATTGGAACATATTACCTGAATGAAAAACGGGCATTCTTTCAGCGTAATGTAAAAGTGATCGATTCGTCCACCGTTATTTATTGCGAGCAATTGACGTATTTTGAGAAGCAGAGAAAATCTGAAGCCATATTGAATGTTCGCATCGTTAATCCAAATGATAATGTAACGATGTTTGGAAATTATCTGATCCACTCCGATTCAACACGATATAGTAAGATGACAGAAAATCCACGGATGATCCAGATCGACACGACGGACAAGGGAGAGATCGACACGCTTGCAGTGAAAAGTATGGTGATGGAAGCCTTTGATGACTCCACGAAAAAGATGATCATCAAGGATAGTGTTGTTATCGTTCGCGGCGGATTGGCAGCACGCAGCGGACTAGTGAAATATTTTCGACTGAATGAAACGATAGAACTTTATTCCAACCCAATTGTTTGGTATGAGGAGAATCAGGTTACTGGCGATACAATATTTTTGTCGTTGGAAAAGAATCGATTGAAAACGGCATCGATACGAACGCGCGCGTAA
>DMPG01000396.1:7406-10468 GCA_003456055.1 Bacteroidota bacterium
GATACGGATGACGTTCAATGAAAATAAATTACAGGAAACGTATGTTGAAAGGAATGCAATCAGTCTGTATTTTCTGTATAATGATTCTACCGGGAATGGTGTCAATAAAACAAGCGGTGACGCTATCACAATGAAATTTGATGCAGGCAAACCGAACACGATCTCTATTATCAAAGGAATCGAAGGCTCATTTTATCCTGAGAATCTTTTAGAGAAGGATGAAACGCTTTATAATCTCGATGGTTTTTTGATACGAAATGACAGACCGAAATTTACAACAGTGTTTCCGATAAGACCAAAATTATGAATGAAAGTGAAATCCTTGGGAAAACCCATTTGATCCTTCGAGCAGAACATCTTGTAAAAAAATACAAGAAAAGAACTGTCGTTGATGATGTTTCGGTATCTGTTGGTCAGGGTGAAATTGTAGGCTTGCTCGGTCCAAACGGCGCCGGAAAATCGACAACGTTTTATATGATCGTGGGAATGATCAGCCCAAACGAGGGGAAAGTATTTTTGGTTGACAAAGATATTACGAAACTACCGATGTATAAACGTGCACGTGCTGGAGTTGGATATTTGACTCAAGAGGCATCGGTATTCCGTACGATGAGTGTGCGTGACAATATCCTTTCTGTTTTGCAATTGACAAAATTTTCATCCAAAGAACAGAATGTGAGAACTGATAAATTGCTGGAAGAATTCGGTTTAGCCCATATTGCAAAAAGCAAAGGCTTTATGCTATCCGGAGGAGAACGGCGAAGAACGGAGATTGCAAGAGCAATGGCAACCGATCCTAAATTCATACTGTTGGATGAGCCGTTTGCTGGGATCGATCCGATTGCTGTTGAAGATATTATGGAAATCGTAAAACAATTGAAGTTCCGCAATATCGGCGTTTTGATCACCGATCATAATGTGCATGAAACACTGTCGATCACGGATCGTTCCTATCTTTTGTTTGAAGGAAAGATCTTAAAAGCAGGAAGTGCAGAAGAATTGGCGAACGATCCGGAAGCGCGGCGATTGTATTTGGGTGAAGGATTCAAATTAGACCGATATGAGTAGTGCGGAAACAGAATTCAGAAAACAGAATTCAGAAAACTGAAAACGGAAAACAGAGTGAGGCTAACGATGAATGAAAAGCAGCCAGCAAAAACTTTTCGTGATTTGGTGATGTGGCAAAAAGCACACCTGTTTGTTTTGGATTCATATAAGATTTCAGAAAGTTTTCCAAAACAAGAGATGTATGGATTAACGTCACAACTTCGTAGAGCAGCAGTTTCAATCCCAGCAAACATCGCCGAAGGTTTTAAGAAATCCGGTAAAGCAGACAAGGTACGATATTTAAATATTGCTCAAGGTTCTCTGGAAGAATGCAGATATTTTTTAATATTGATTCATGATTTGCACTATACAGATACAAAGGATATTTCAAATCGGCTCGATGACGTTAGTAAGATGATAGATTCTTATATTCAAAAGATCAAAAATTCTAACAAATAGTTTATTATTCACAATTCTATATTCAGTTTTCTGTATTCTTATAAGGAATGTTGACCAATGGTTGTAGTCGTAGAGCAAAATGCAACAGAAAAAGATATTGAAGGGATAATCAGGATATTGAATGATTTCGGATTTGATGTCCACCGTTCGACCGGTGTTAATCAAACCGTGCTTGGCGCGATCGGTGTAAAACCGGATTTCGATACCCGGCAGATAGAAGTGCTGCCGGGTGTTGCTCACGCGTATCGTATTACCGAACCGTATAAACTTGCGAGTCGTTCATTCAGACAAGAGAAAAGTGTTTTTAAATTTAAGAACTGCGAGATTGGCGGAGATTCAATTGTTGTTATGGCCGGTCCTTGTTCCGTTGAAAATGAAAAACAGATCTTTACGATTGCAGAGAGTGTTGCTAAAGCTGGAGCGAAGTTTTTACGCGGCGGAGCATTCAAACCACGCTCATCGCCGTATGCATTCCAGGGACTGGGTGAAGATGGATTAAAGTTAATGCGTCGCGCTGCGGATGAATTCGGACTTCTCGTGATCTCCGAAGCGATGGACAGCAATCAGATCGAAGTGGTTGAAAAATATTCCGATATCATCCAGATCGGTGCGCGGAATATGCAGAACTATAATTTTTTGCGTGAATTGGGTAAATCATCTAAACCGGTGTTGCTTAAACGCGGTCTTTCTGCAACATTTGAAGAATGGTTAATGTCGGCGGAGTATATTCTCTCCGGCGGAAACCAACAAGTGATGATGTGCGAACGAGGCATCAGAACATTTGAAACGGCAACCAGAAATACGATGGATATCAGCGCAATTCCTGTCATTCACGCAAAAAGTCATTTGCCGATCATTGCTGATCCGTCTCACGGTATTGGAATTCGAGATAAGGTTATTCCAATGGCGCGCGCCGCAGTTGCTGCCGGCGCTGACGGAATTATTGTTGAAGTGCATAACGATCCAGATCACGCAAAATCGGATGGTGCTCAGTCGTTATTTCCGAATCAGTTCGAAGAGATGATGAAACAGCTTCGAGTCATCGCGGAAGCGATCGGCAGAAAAATAGCGTAATTGAAATCTCACACTAAGACACAAAGTAACAAAATAAAAGTGTTTTTGTGTCTTGGTGACTTTGTGTGAGGAGTTTTTAGAGTAGACAATGAATATTACAATTATCGGTCTTGGTGTTATCGGCGGATCTCTTGGTCTGGCTATTAAACAGATTGATCCGCATATAACCGTAACAGGATACGACAGTGTTGAACATATTGACGCTGCGCTTCACCGTGACGCCATCGATTTTGGGTCGATCTCACTTCCTTCGTTGCTGCACGATGCCGATATTATTTTCCTCTGCACTCCGGTTCATACGATCATCGAATTACTGCCAATAATTGCACAGTACTGTAAGCAACCTGCAATCATTACCGATGTTGGCAGTACGAAATCTGAAATTGTCAGTGCAGCAAAAAAAGTATTTCGAAAGAATGGAATATTTATTGGCGGGCACCCGATGGCTGGTTCGGAAGGAAAAGGGATAGAATTTGCCGATG
>DMPG01000371.1 GCA_003456055.1 Bacteroidota bacterium
TGTGCTGCTGGATGAAATTGAAAAGGCTCACCCTGAAGTTTTTAATATACTTCTGCAATTATTGGACGAAGGACGATTGACCGATTCGCAAGGACGAACTGTGAACTTTAAGAATACGATCGTTATTATGACGTCGAATCTTGGTTCGCAGCTGATCCAAGAACGATTGACACAAGTACAATCCGATGAAGATTGGGAGAATTTTGCCGGTGACTTGCGTTCGCAGTTGAATCAATTATTGCGTCAAACGATCCGTCCTGAGTTCTTGAATCGTGTTGATGAAGTGATCCTTTTCAAACCGCTGACGCGAAGCGATATCAAAAAAGTAGTAGAAATTCAGTTGAAACGACTTGATCAAATGCTTGCTAAAAAAGAGATGACGATTGTTGTTACCGATGATGCGAAAGATTGGATTGCCCGTTTAGGATATGATCCCAGTTATGGTGCGCGCCCGTTAAAACGTACAATTCAAAAATATGTCATTGATGCACTTTCGACAAAAATCTTAGCGGGAGAGATCAACGATGGCGATGCAATTGAGCTGGGAATGGAAGGAGAAGGGAAACTGGTATTCAGAAAACTGGCAAAACAATAAATGTGATTTTGCCATTAATCAATTCGTTTTATATATTCACATATGCAATCAAACTTTGAATGGGATGATGCAAAGAATCGTGCTAATATTAAAAAGCACAAGATATCGTTTGATGAAGCACAATATGCCTTTTTGGATGAACAACGTATCATTGCAGTAGATATCAATCATTCCAGTGATGTCGAAAAAAGATATTATTGCTTTGGAAAAACGGAAAAAGGAATAGTTACTGTTCGGTTTATATTTAGAAATTCGATGATTCGTATTATTGGAGCCGGATATTGGCGAAAAGGAAAGAACGAATATGAAAAAAAAAATAACATATAGCGATGAACCGATTGACTTCAAAGTTGTTGAAGATTTTCTTCCCCGTCCATCGGAATTGACTGTTAATCGTCCGGAAGTTTCAGTTACACTGGAATTAGGGAAATCGAGTTTAGCGTATTATAAAACAGTCGCTAAAAAAAATAAAACAACTTACAAACGTGTCATTCAGAAAGTGTTAGATACGTATGCTAATAAAGCAGTATAATATTTTTGACTAAAGGAATATAAATGCTTTCTCGAACCGAGAAAGCATTTTTTTTTCAAAGAACTGTAACGCTCGTCCCGCCTTTATACCGTATCTCATACAGATCTTTTCGTCTATCCAGCCAGTTCAATACGCTTCCGCTTTGACGGTGGCGTTTCAATAGTTCAAGATCGACATCATCTACGATGACCATTTCGGTATTCGGTGTCGCTTCGGACTGGATGGCATCGCGTGTGAACGGAATATCGGACGGCGTGAAGATCGCGGACTGGGCGTAATGGACATCAAGATTTTCTACAAACGGAAGATTCCCTACACCGCCTGCAATTGCAACATAAATATGATTCTCGATGCAGCGAGCCTGAGCGCAGTACCTCACTCGAAGATAGGCGTTCCGTTCATCCGTACAGAAGGGAACGAAGATCAATTGTGCACCCTTCTCAACCGCAATCCTGCTCAGTTCCGGAAATTCAATATCATAACAGATTTGAATTGAGATAATTCCCTTATCCGTTTCAAATATTTCCAATGATTTACCCGGCTTCACTCCCCACCATCGTTTTTCATTCGGTGTGATGTGTAATTTATATTGTTTACCGATGGTACCATCTCGCTTGAACAGATACGAAATGTTGTACAAGCTGTCATCTTCAACGGTAAAGTGAGAGCCACCGATGATGTTTACATTGTATTTCACCGCAAGCGCATGAAACAATTCCAAGTATTTTGGTGTGAACTCTGAAAGGCGTCGAACGGAACCTTCAGGTCTATCTTTTGGTAAAAAGGAGAGCAGCTGTGTCGTAAATATTTCCGGAAACAGAATAAAATCACTGCGATAATCGGCGCCCACATCAATGAAGTATTCGCACTGTTTGGCAAAATCTTCGAAGTTTTTTACTTCGCGCATTTGATATTGAACGGCACAAACCCGTGCCGATTCGATCGGAAGAAATATCCTAGATGTATCCGGTGCATAATCGATATTTGTCCATTCAAGGAACGTTGCATAGCCTTTCGATTCCTCATCGGAGATCATATAATTCTGGATCAGGCGTTTCAGGACAAACCCGATGGAAAGCTGTGCGGTAAGCACCGGATCAAATAATGATTTATTGATCACTTTCTCGACATATTCACGTGCAGTCATCTCGCTTGCATATTTTGCATATCCTGGAATCCTTCCGCCAAGAATAATCCTCATTAGATTATATTTCTTAGCGATCGCTTTGCGGGTATCGTACAATCTTCGTGCAAGACGCATTCCTCTGTATTCGGGATCGACCATGATCTCGATTCCGTAAAGTGTATTTCCTTCCGGATTATGGTTCCGTATAAAACCGTTGTCGGCAATCTCCTTCCAACTGTGCCATTCGGAATACAAAGAAAAATCAAGGATCAAGCTGCTGGAAGAAGAAACGATCTTACCTTCATATTCAACACAGATCTGTCCCTCCGGAAAATGCAGTAACTGACTTTCCAATTGTTCTACGGTCCACGGTTTCATTCCGGGAAAACATTTTTCCTGTAATGAAGTTAGTTTAGAATAGTCCTCTAACGTAATTCCACGGACAACAATATTTTTCTCAAATTCTTTCAGATCGATCTCAGGCATTGCACTCTCCTCCATAAATTGATGAAATTACCTGCTTTATGATACAAAATTTACGAGTAATGTCAAGCATTTCGGGTTGCTTTCGCTTCATCTTCCTTTTATATTACTACAGAATTCTATCCGAGAATGAATATCAAAAAGGAAAAACGTTTATGATCACCGTTGTTCTTCCCTTCAGCACTGAACCATACTTCCAATCAACGCTTCAGCAATTCGTTCAATCAACTCTTGTCAAAAAAATTATTGTCCTCCACGGAGGAGATTTTTCCGGCGCGATTGAAAAATGCAAAGGAATGAAAGTTGATTCGTTGACCTCAGGAAAAACGATCAACGCTGTCATCGAAAAACTTTCAACAAAATTCCTTTTGTTTGTACATCAAGCACAATCAATCACGTTCAATCAGGCTGCAGTAGAACGATTTATTCATATTGCAAAGGATACGAATGCTGGAATGGTCTATTCTGATTTTTACGAAATAAAGGATGGCAAACGTTCCGAACATCCGACGATCGATTATCAACTCGGCAGCATCCGTGATAATTTTGATTTTGGCGCAGTGATGTTGTTCTCGGTCTCAGCGATCAAAAAAGCTGTGAAACGATACGGCAAGATCGAAAAAGTTGAACGATCCGGGTTGTATGACCTAAGGCTAAAAGTATCCGTTGATCATCAAATTTTCCATAATCAAGAATATCTCTATACGAAAACGGAATCCGATATACGCAAGAGCGGCGAAAAAATGTTTGATTATGTTGATCCGCGAAACCAGAACGTTCAAAAAGAGAATGAGTTCGTTGCAACAAACCATTTGAAGAATATCGGTGCGTATCTGAAACCAAAATTCACCAAAGCACCTGTTTCAAAAGAGAAGTTTCCGGTTGAAGCGAGCGTGGTCATTCCTGTCCGCAATAGGGAAAAGACGGTTGGCGAAGCGGTGAACAGCGTTCTTTCGCAGAAAACAGATTTTCCTTTTAACATTATTGTCGTTGATAACCATTCAACGGACAAGACAACAGAAATCCTTCGAGGACTTTCACAGAACGATCCCCGGGTAAAACATATCATTCCAAACCGGGAAGATCTCGGGATCGGCGGATGCTGGAATGAAGCGGTTCTGTCCGAACAGTGCGGACGATATGCAGTTCAATTGGATTCGGATGATCTCTATTCCGGAAATGATACACTTCAAAAGGTTGTGGATGTCTTCCGTAAAGAAGGTGTAGCGATGGTGATCGGATCGTACACATTAGTGAATGCGAATCTTGAACCGATTCCGCCGGGATTGATCGATCATAAAGAATGGACACCCGAGAACGGCCGGAACAACGCATTACGGATCAACGGACTCGGAGCACCGCGCGCATTCTANNTGTTGAGAGAAATCCTTTTGCCGAATACAAGTTACGGCGAAGACTATGCCGCAGCGATCCGTATTTCCCGTCATTACCAGATCGGAAGAATATATACTTCCCTGTATCATTGCAGACGATGGGAAGGGAATACCGATGCCGCGCTTCCGATCGATAAGATCAATCGGAATGATTATTATAAAGACAAGATTCGAACCATTGAAATGATGGCACGGATACAAATGAATAAGAAGAAATAATGTCAATTAAAACTACCTATCGCGAATGGACACTCGACGATACGAGCGAAATCCAAAAAGTTTTGTTGAACACGTGGATCGCTTCATATGCTGATTTTATACCGATGTCTGATATTCATTGGTACTTCAATAATTATTATTCCGAGATCAATTTTGCTCGCTTGTATGATGATCCGAATACAACAAGTTTCGTTGCTGAAATTAAAGGGAACATTATCGGCTATGCACGAATGAAGGTCAATCAAGAACAGAATCGTTGCTATCTGGAATCACTCTATGTTCTCCCTGAATTTCAAGGAAAAGGGATCGGTACCGACCTGTTAAAAATGGTTGAACAAAAAGCACTGCAATTTTCATTTAATCAAATTTGGCTTGGCGTCATGGAGCAGAATGTTCCATCATTGGAATGGTATAAAAAATTAGGATTCCAATTCGTTGAGCAATCGCCGTTTCAAATGGGTATAACAACAGTGAATCATTTCATCGGTTATCGAGATATCAAATAATCTTTCCGATTCCGCACATTTATTAATCGTTGTCGTTCTTCTTCGGATTACCGAAATGGAAAGACAAAATCGAATGTTAAAGAATGCTCTCACAAAAAATCTATTCTCAATTTCCTAATACTGTCCATGATGCTCTTTCCAAACTCACTCATGATCTCTATGTCAATCAGCAGCAACAGTGGCCGTTGCTTGCCGATGGAGTTTCAGCGTTAGAGAATGTTCAAACGAGAGTCGTTGACTGCGGAACATTCTCTGTACGCCTGCAATACAATCCAAAACGTATTGTCAGCACAGGAGCGAAAGTCGATACTGCATCCATCAAAGAACGAAAATGTTTTTTGTGCGTAGGGAATCTTCCGGATGAACAGCAGGGAGTCCTTTTTAAGGAAAAATTCCTTGTTCTTTGTAATCCGATGCCGATCTTCAAAGAACATTTCACTATTTCCCATGTCGATCATATTCCCCAATCCATTGAAGAGCAGATATTGACCTTTCTTGCTCTGGCAAAAGAACTTTCGCCGATGTATTCCGTTTTTTACAATGGACCGAAATGCGGTGCCTCTGCACCAGATCATATGCATTTTCAAGCTTCACCAACGGGATTAATTCCCGTTGAACATGAGATCGTTGAACGAATGGAAATGAAAAAACAAATCGGCGGAGTGTCTGTTTCAACCGTTAAAGACTACGGACGCAGCGTTATTGTGTTGGAAGGAGATACTGAACAGGATGTGGAACTGACGTTTTTGCGGCTTACACGAGCGATGAGATTAGTGATGAATACGAACGAAGAGCCGAAGATGAATGTGATCGGTTCATTTGCACAAGGTCTGTGGCGATTGATCGTGTTCATTCGAAGTAAACATCGTCCGGCAGTTTTTTTTAAAGAAGGAAACGACAAAATTCTTATCAGCCCTGCATCGGTCGATATCGGCGGATTAGTCGTGACGCCGTTGGAAAAAGATTTTCACATTGTTGACGCAGAAATGATAAGGAACATTTATGAAGAAGTGTCTCTCACACGCGAATTATTAAACACAATTATTGAAAAAATATGATCTCATCAGAACCAAATATCAAAGTCGGTGTTCTCGAAAAATATTCTGAGGTCAGCGGCGAGTTGCTGGAACAATTCAAACTGACCGATGACGTTATCGTGACCGGCAGATTCAAAGCGGTAATAAAGAACGGCGAGATCATTCTCTATGGCGGAAAAGAAATCGAACTGATCCGCGGTAAAGAGATAACATTAAAGCCGTTGAATGGAGGTTCGTTCACGCTCCACGATGTTATTTTCGGGATCAATTTTCATTGGGAACGAAAAGAACATCAGACATTCCAAGGTTCGCTCCGTTTGCTTGCACGTGAAAACGGAATTACAGCGATCAATGAAGTTTCAGTGGAAAAATATCTTGCCAGCGTGATCTCATCTGAAATGAGCGCAACGGCACCGATGGCATTGTTAAAAGCTCACGCGATCACGTCGCGAAGCTGGCTGGTTGCAATGCTGGAAATGAAAAAGAAATTTTCGAATCTTGGTATTCCTTCACAGCGCACGCAGCAGTCCGATACTGAACTTGTCCGCTATTATGACAGGGAAGATCATGATATTTT
>DMPG01000264.1 GCA_003456055.1 Bacteroidota bacterium
AGTCCCGTTGAAAACATAATTGCCGGCTTTCCAGACAAAAGCTCCTTTGAGCGTGTCGCAGCTTGTGATAGTCAGATTTCCTTTTACGGTGACATTCGTCTGAAGCGTAACATCAAGACCACCAGTATTTATTGTAAGATGGTTCAGCACACCAACAGAATTTAAACTGATCCTAAACCCTTGGGCACTCGCTACGGTATTTGCTCCCTGACCTAAAACAAATGTTGCAGTTCCAGAAATATTCGGGGCAATAGAAGATGACATTGCCAGTTCAGGATTGGCGCTTGCGGTGCTGTTTGAATTGAGAATAGTGATTGTTCCGCTCGTGAACACCAATGGGTTGGTGCCACCTGAACCAGTCGTTTGTCGAAACGCATAATCCGTAGCGATGAATCCTTTGGGATCAACGAAAACATTAGCACCGTTGAACGTAGTAGCACACAATGCTGAAGAGGCGATCTTTCCGTAAACCATCACTGTCCCTTTTGTAAACGTTGCTGAGGAACCGAGAACGTATGTAAGATCGATCTTACCGGTTCCTGTCCCAATGATGAGTGAATCAGTGGTGTTCAACACGAACGCTCCATACACGTTAAGATTGCTGGCAATCTGCGCACTCCCCGATCCGGTGATATACAATGCGGCTGTTGTCGTTGTCAAAGCACCCACATTCAGACTGCCGCTCGTACACGTCAGCCTCCCGGCGGTCTGTTCCCACGTACCCGCAGTGAATGTGAGATTTACGCTTGCCATCGAAACATTGGTATTGCAAATAACTTTGTTTGCAACTGCACCTTTCGCCAGCGTTACACCTCGAAATCGTGTCAACACGCCGCTTCCGCTGATCGTTTGATCGCCGGTGGTTTTGTTGAAGATAACATTGCAGATCGTTCCACTTGTACCGAGCGACATGTCGAACGTTCCGTTGTTCGTAAAATTACCGCCAACATAAATTGAGTCTTTCACTGGGGGACTAAGCGTTAGAGGAACTGCGACACCTGTTGCGGTTGCAGGTAACGACATTGTAATTGAATTTGCGGTGAAGGATGAAATTGTTGAACCCCCTGCAATACCGGTTCCTGAAATATTCCATATCGCAGCAACTCCGGCAGTAGAACTAACATTCGTGACGACATTTGAAGCAGCAGTCACATCCCCGGTCGGTGTTAAAGCAGGATATACAATAAACGAGCCTCCGGCAGCAACGGTTAAATTTCCGCTGATGATAACTTCTCTGTTTGTTGTTGCATCAAATGTAAGTTTACCGCTCGTTCCACCCCCAACAGTAAGATTTGCAATGGAAACATTCTTATCGATGGTGACGGTATGACCGTTAGCAATAATAACATCGCCGCTGCTTGGAGCTACGCCCCCGACCCACGTTGCACCAGCACTCCAATTACCGGATGCCGCCGAAGTGATCTGAGCATCGGTGACAGTTGCCATTGCAGCAATAAGCAAGACAACAAAAAGAAACTGTATTCTGTGTTTCATAAAGATCTCCTTTAATTAATGATGAATACAAGTAACGCTATTGATTTAAAATAATTTTAAATATTTTATTTTTTCCGCAAACCTGAATCGTCAACGCCGGGATTTGTTTTGCCCGGAGTAGCATCTGTTCCATTCTCACTGCTCTTCCATATTTTCACATCGGTGTTATTCTTGAAATCATCCAGTGCATTTCCTGCCGGAACAAACCAAGCTACTTTCCCATTCTCCAACATTTCTTTTGGCAGAAGCGTGGTCTCACATCCTTCCCACTTCGTTGTTGCTTCCCACGCTATGGCATCAACTGCTCCTCTTCTATCCATACTTTTTAACAGGGCAATATTGTCTTTACCGGTGATGTTGATGATCCCATCATGGTTGTCAAAATGCTTGGGAGAATTATAAGCAAAGACAACGATACTCGTATTTCCATTGTTCAATGAAACAACCTCCTCGTTTTTGGCGATCTCTGCAACCGAATCTTTATTGCTGATCCAGACAAGAATCGTTGTCCCTTGTGGTAATATCTTCTGAAAAACAGAGTTCGGAGAATCAGAGAACCGAATCGATCCTTCTGTTTCTTTTGCCATACCGCTCGGCGACGAAAGGTCAGTTAAAAACCATCCTGCCAGTTTTACTCCCTCCGGTTTTAGCACTAAAAGTTCTACAAAATCACCTCCGGAATACATGGATTTCTTGGTACCATTGTTCCCTATCTCATTGATGATCACATCCCCCTCGACCTGGGCTAGAATATTCATGCTCGAAATTAGCAGCAGTAGAGTTGTAAATAAGAGACGGTTCATTGTGTTTTACCTTTTTTTTAAAAGTGTTGTTTGTTGATGATGTTTTTTCACATCAAACCTATTACTACGGTTTTGCATTCTGCCAGCCAGCGTTCAACATCCCGTGCAATTTCGCAATCAATGCTTTGTTCTCCGGTTTAAAAACGATGCTCTCTTTGCACAATGGATCGTTCTTCAGGTCGTATAATTCTTTGTCACTCACTTCTCTTGTTTGCACATCCATCCACTCCGTATACCGATACTGATCTGTGCGAATCGAATATCCCATAATCTTTTTGCCGCGGGGATATTGACTGAACGCTGCTTTTTTCCATTTCTTTTTCGGATCAATCATCAACGGAACAACGCTCGTTCCTTCAAGGTCCTTCGCTACCGATAGTCCGCACAATTCGGATAGTGTCGGATAGATATCAACAAATTCTGTTAACGCATTCACCCGTTTTCCTTTGGGATAATCCGGATCAGAAATGATCATCGGAACATGAGTATCCAATTCAAAATTTGTATGTTTACACCAATCGGAATATTCTCCGAACTTCCATCCATGGTCTCCCCAGAGAATAACCACCGTATCTTTTCTCAAATCAAGTCGATCTAATTCGTTCAACAGTTTTCCTACCTGCGCATCGGTATAACTGACACATGCATAATATCCGTGGATCAATTCTTTGGTCATTGCTTCATCCACCGGTCCGACATCAGGAATATCGGAATATGATCGAAGTTCACCCCACGTTGAGAATGCAATCTCAGGAGCATTTTTGGGGCGATTCGGATATGGAAGCGGAATCTTTGTACGATCGTACAAGTCCCAATATTTTTTGGGTGCACAGAACGGAAGATGCGGTTT
>DMPG01000353.1 GCA_003456055.1 Bacteroidota bacterium
AACCGGAGTATTGTCGCCGTATTCATAGGCTTTACCGGTTACGGAATTGATGATCTGCGAATTTTTATTATCAAGAAGATTTTGGATCTCCAAACTGACCGTTAATCTTCCGAATCCAAGATCAAAATATTTTTCGATGTTCATATTGATGTAGAACCAGTATTCAGCAACTTCCTGCAGTGGATCTTCGATCTTGGTTCGGTATTGCGCTCTGCCATCCACATCAACACCGGTATAGATCTGCTGTGTATATCGTTTTCCAGATTGGAAGAATGCACGCATATAGACTGAATAATCATCAAGAATTCCCGGAGCAAAATCATACAGCGGTTCATCTTTCTTTACACTCAGGATCGATGTTACATTCATCTGCCACGGACGATCCCATGAAACAAAATTCTCTTTGATCGAGGCGTCACCGCTTCCGGTCGTTAGATTGAACAACGCTTCGGTTGCCGAAGAACTTTTTCCCGTTGCAATCGAATATGATCCGGCGAATGTCGAACGTAATTGTGTCGAGAATCGATGGGTATAATCAAATTCAAATCCGCGTGTCCTTGCATAATCGGAATTGACATACGTTGTATATGTTCCGCGTGAAAAACGGGCGCTCGTAGCACGGACACTTCGTGCAGTGATGTAATCAAAAATATCTTTGTAGTATGCTGTCAGCGTCAGCACATCATTTTCCGTTATCTGATTTCTCAAACCAAGTTCATACGCGACCGTTGTTTCAGGATTCAAATTCGGATTTCCGACCGTTTGAACGGATGAACGTGCACTGCTTTCCGTCAATTTGGAATAAACATATGTCGGTCTTGGCAGTTTTGAAAAATGACCGTATGAGAAGAAGAGTGTCTGATTATCCGAAACAGGGTGAGAAATACCAAGACGAGGACTGATCCTTCCCTTCCAACGCCGTCCAAACATCAGTGACGTTTGCGAACGATATTGCTCACGAATATCTTCGGATGCCAATTCAATATTCGGGTTATTGATCGCATCATCCACAAATTTTCCGGGGAACCAATAATCGAATCGGAGACCAAAATTCAATACCATACCGCTGATCGCAATATTATCCTGCGCATATAAAGCTCCGGATGCCGGACTCACTTTATAGATATCGTTATTCAATCCAAGCGGTTTGATCCATGGCTGCGAGATATCGATCATCTGCAGATCCTGAAATTTCATTTCGATACCGGTCTTGAACTTATTCTTCTCGGTGAAGTGATTAGTGAAATCAAATTTGATAGTATAGTCATCAATAAAATGATCGCGCCAGCTGAATGGTCCGCCAAGGTCATAGAATCCATCACCGGGAATAACTCCGATGCGATTCGTATCGGGATAAAAATATTCGATCGGAAGCGTTACGATATCACGTGGTTCATTGTAATTTTGATATCCTTTTCCATTCGCATCACCACGGACATGTGCCGTATACCGGCTGACCCGCAGATCAAAAAATGATTGCGGTGAAATTGTGTGGGTCAGCGATAATGTATGCTGAAGATTGATCTGCGTGTAGGTACCGGCGCTGTCCAGAATATTTTGATATTCATACTGATATCCCGGTGTCGGTTCTTCTCGTTCCAGCGATGTTTTTACCGTTGCAGAGTTCTGATCGATCGAAACTGATTGGTTGAATGCGTATGAGATCTTATACGTCGGCGAAGGCTTCCACGTTACTTTGCTTGAGATCGAATAACTGTTCGCCAATCGCAGTGTATAATCAGAGCCATTAAAAATTGTTGAGACAAGCTGGTCTGGAACATATTTATTATATTGACCGGTCGGAACACCTTTATTGATCTGCTGACTCCATCGCGTATAGCCGTCTGTAACATTCCCCGAAATATTAGCAAAAAAACTTACTGTCCCGGGAAGGATCCAATTTGCCACCGGTAATGGTCCGCTGATATTCCCTTCCACTTGATCGGAATTGAAGAAATGTCTTGAGTTAACTCCAACAACACGATCTGTTTTGTACGAAAATCCTCCGTTGTATTTATCACTTCCTTCTTTTGTTGTGATATTAACGACACCGGATGTAGCCTGACCGTATTCTGCGTTATCCCCGCCGATGATCACTTCCATTTCCTGAATTGCATCCGGACTGATCTGCAGACCAAATCCTGAACCGCCGAGTACGTCCTGAACAGAAACACCGTCAACTAAATATGCATTCTCATATCCGCGGCTTCCACGAATGTGTATCTCATTATCCGATTGAACAACACCGGTCTGCAATCCAACAACATCTTTTACATTCGTTACTGCCGCAACGGTGATGTCTTCTGATTTGATGGTCCGTTTACTCGATGTTTCTTCAACATCAAACAAACGCTTTTCACCGATGATGACTACTTCCTGACCGAGGGAAAGAACAGACTCAGCCATCTTCACATTTAGTTCAACAGTTTTTCCTGCTTCAACTTTTATTCCTGAATACTGAACTGTCTTATATCCAAGAAGAGTGACATCGATATTATATGTTCCGGGATTTAATTTTTCGATCTTATAATTACCGTCAAAATCAGACGATGCTCCGTAGTACGTTCCCTTTAAAAGGATATTCACACTTGGCAAACCATCTTTGGTATTCTCATCGATCACTCGACCGACAATCCTTCCTGTCCCACCCGGGTTAGATTGAGACTGCGCGGATAACTGCAATCCCAACAACAGTACAAACAGGCAATATGTGAGAATATTTTTCAACATTAATTCAAGCCAAACTCATTGACCATTACTCTTTTAAAAAATGCAGGCAAATTTTTATTTCCGCCATTTAATTTATGCAATGGAAGTGCAATTAAAACAAAATTCTTATCGTTATTGATCACTCCGATATCCGGTTTGCCTGCATATCGAAACGGCGTTGAGTAAAATTTCGATGAATCTAATTGATAAATATATTGTGCATCGGTACGTTTATAGATACGACGCCAGTTAAATGTATGAATCGTACCAGACGTAATTGTATCAAATGCAAGTTCAGGAAAATCAGTAGACAACGACAATACTTTTGTTCGCACCGGCATTCTACCATCAGCATTGGTATGAAGCGTTGTCGAAGAATTTGCATCTGTTGAGACGCTATCGATTGGTGCAAAATCATTCAATGCTCTGATCTCGGCAAAGACTACATTTGCCGCAAATGTAGTCGTGAAAATCACTTTCCCGCCGGTCAATGAATAATTGAACAAACCAATTTGTGCCGGCAGGTAGCTTGGATAAAGATCGCTCATCCATAAAACAACATCATACAATTTTAATGTGTGAATCAACGCAGGATTCATATTGTTTGGAACGAGCGAACCATATTTCTGATTCACCAATTGATTTTGCTTATCAATGGAAGAAAGTCCTAATCCTACATCAAAAATATCGAACTTGCTGTAATCTTTTCCAGGCAGTGCGCTGTCAATCGCGGCACTGTAAGTATTTAGTGCAGTAATTCTATCTGATTGATTATAATCGGTAACAACAAGCATCTTACTTTTCGGTTTCTTCACATACCATTTTTTAGTGGCAGGTGTTGAGGGCATCGTGATCGTCGAACTGCTATCCCCCGCTACATCTCGGGCTTGAAGATATAAAACATTGTTTGCATCTAGTTTTAAACCGGAAATTTTTCCGCGGAATTGCATCGACGGAAATGTTCCGGTATACACATCCGTGTCCACTTCGCCCGTTGCTCCGTTGGTCACTGAACGAGGAGTGATCAATGTCACCAATTTCACCGCACCGCTGATGGAGAACCACCGTTTATTCGGTCCCGAATCGTTCAAAGCAATTTTGAAAGCAGAAATAGTATTATCACCATCAACGTCTGTTCCGTACCAAGAGAACGTTGCAACGGTAAATGTTGTGTCCGGCTGTTGAATGGTTGCAGAATCAATTGGATTGACGGAATAAAAAACTCTTGGAGGAGTATTTCGAATCGGCAAAAGCTGTGCGGCACTTTTTGTATCAATTGAAGATGTCAAGGACGAAAGCGATAGATCACCGGCATCAAATGTTCCATTTGTATTCTTATCCCAATATGGTTGGGGTGTCAATCGAATGATGGCACCTTCAGGAAGTGAACTATTCTCTTTGAATGTATTATCGACTGCACGAGCAACGATTGTAAAGAGACTTCTTGCTTTGATCAACGGAAGAGAAATGATACTGTCATTTCTTGTTGTCCATGAATAGGTGAATGTATCGGGAAATGCAACGGTGGCTGTTGCAACGGATTCGGGAGTAGCAATCAAAAATCCTTTTACATATCCATCCGGATCTTCACCGTACCAATAAGCATGCTGACGCGACGATGTTTCGTTCAACATCACTGACGATGATAACCATAATCGAGTTGAGGGCAACTGGTTCGGTTTCGGCTGGTTCGGAAGATCTTTTTGACACGATCCGATCACGAGCCCGGCAATAACGAAAATAATATTTTGCAGAAACTTTTTCATAGTGTTGAACCTTGTCAAGGTTACAAACCTTGGCAAGGCTGAATGTCTATTATTATTTCAACAACATCTCCGCAAAGAACGCGGAGCTTTATCAAATAATTATTTTAGCAACAGCATCTTTTTCACCTGAGAGAAATCTCCCGAAGTGATACGATAGAGAT
>DMPG01000194.1 GCA_003456055.1 Bacteroidota bacterium
TCGAAAAGTTATCACCGATCTTAACAAACTTGGTCTTCAAGGTCCCGCAAAAGCTCTCTTCTATAAAGCGATCAATAAACCCCAAGGAATTATCATTTTAACGGGACCAACAGGTTCTGGTAAATCCACAACTCTTATTGCTGCATTATATCAAGTAATTGATCCGACCGTGAATGTTTTGACGATTGAAGAGCCGGTTGAATACATTATCAAAGGGGCTCGTCAGTTAAAGATCGGACCAAAGATGACGTTTGAACAATCGATCCGTGGTATTCTTCGTCATGATCCGGATATTGTTCTTGTTGGTGAAATGCGTGACAAGATCACCGCAGAAACCGCCATCAAACTTGCAAACACCGGTCACTTGGTTTTTTCTACGCTTCATACGAATGACGCTCCAAGTGCTGTTGCTCGTTTATATAAGATGGGGATTGAACCATTCCTGATCGCGTATGCAATCAATATAATCGTTGCGCAGCGTTTAATCCGAACTCTTTGCAAAATCTGTAAAACACCAATTGATGACGGTGAGAAAGAGGATCTGATAAAGTTTGGCTTCACCGATGAAGATCTGAAGAACCATACGTTCTACAAAGCTGTTGGATGTGATAAATGTAACGGTGGATATAAAGGGAGGGCAGCAATTCATGAAGCGTTGTTCTTTACGAAAGCGATCAAGAATATTGTTTTGAATGCCGGCGAAAAAGTTGATGAGAACTCTATTCGCGATCAAGCATCGAAAGATGGAATGTGGACGTTACGGAGATCCGGAATGGAGCGAATGAAAGAAGGGAGCACATCTCTGGAAGAAGTGATCTCATCAACGGTTGATGATGATTAGTGTTTTGTAGAAACGATAAAGTAAACACACAAATCATAGTTAAAAGATCAACGATTTAAAAATTTTATTGGTANNCATAGTTAAGAGTTCAGCGATTTGCAGATTTTATTGGTATGGTAGTTGTGTATTGTGTCAGTGTGTCTTTCGACACACATTGTCACTCATCTGTATTGTAATTTCAAATGTAATCATCTGAGAAAAAAATGGGACTTGGACAAACATTGTTGACGATTATGGCGTTGATGTTGATGGGAAGATTGATTCTTATGGTGAATCGGACAACATTGGAAACCGGATCTACCAAAGATATGGCTGAATATGCCATTACTGCAACATCGTTGGGAACATCAATTCTTGAGTATGCTAATGACCTTGCATTTGATGAAGCTACGGTTGATACATTTCTTACTTCTACACAATCGGCATCATTAACTGCAGCAGCTAGTTTTGGTCCAGATGCAGGTGAAACAAATTTCAGAATTTTTGATGATATCGATGATTATCATGGTTATTCGAAAATAGATACTATCCCAACCTCTGCAATTTTTTTTACAAGGGTGACTGTGCAATACTTGAATGTGGTACCACCGTCCACAGTCACTGTAACGACAGTCAAAAAATTCAATAAATTGATTTCTGTTTTTGTAACAAGCCCATCCATGGTGGATTATTCATTCGATCCGGGGAATCCTCGACCGGATACACTTAAGTTTCAGTCTGTATTTAGTTATTGGTATTTCCGTTAATAAAGGAAATTATGGGATCGCAAACAATTTTAGATCTTATTTCTTCAACCATTGTGTTTGGAACATTAACAATGATCGCGCTGCGTCTCAATGGTGGAACGATGGAAAATATACAATCGTTTCGTGAAGATATTGTTGTACAGCAAAACCTTGTTGCCGTGTCTGAGTTGTTGGAATATGATTTCCGAAAGATCGCTTATTGTAAAAACTATAATACGATCACTTCTCCTACTAAGGCAATCCGATATGCTGATACATCTAAAATTATTTTTTGGACTGATTTCCCTGTCAGTAGATGGGGTTCCCAGTTTGATGGTAATGGAGTTCTTGATTCATTAACGTATTATGTGGGTCCAACTTCTGAACTTGCCGACACACCCAATCCTAATGATAGATTACTATATCGAGTTGAAAACAATAGCACACCGAGGGGTGTGAATTTAGGTGTAACAACATTTAACATTCAGTATTATGATGCATTTCGAAATAAATTAACAACTCCAGTAGATAGCTGCCAATTGATTCAATACCTTCAAATTACAATTCAAGTGGAACATCCTGTAAAATGGACGAAATATTATAATACTGCCACCTATGATACTGTTTACCAAAGCGCATTTTGGCGTCAAGTTCGTTTGGTTGCAAAAAATTTAAATAATCGGTAGAGGAAAATATGGGAAGAACGGCGATCTATATGGTAATGGCTCTAACCGCGATGTTTTTGTTTTTTGGAAAAACGATGAATGACAGCGGTACGGATGCGCTTTCAAATGCGATAGACTATTATGAACATACACAAGTATATAATATTGCTGCTGCCGGTGCAAATTTGGCATGCAATCAGATTTTTTTGAACAACACATGGCGAACGGGCTTTTCGAATGTAGTAATGAATGGCGGAACATTTTTTGTTTCGATTGATAGTACGACAGATCCAGGAAAGCTTATTATACTATCAACTGGATTCTATCAAGCTGATAGTCATAGAGTAAAAATCATTCTTAATCCGAGTTCGATTTCGAAGTTTGCAATGTATAGCGGTAATGTTTCAGCTGCAGCAAAACTGCGCTCTGGAGACACTATCAATGGTCCAATTCATTTTAATAATAAATTAGTAACATCAGGGAATCCCGTATTCATGGATAAAGCAACGATGGGAACATTGCAAACAACAGCCGGTACTCCTTCATTTTTAGGAGGATATCAAACCGGTGTCAATATTACTTTCCCAAGTTATACGGCATCAGCCAATGCAATAGTTGCAGCAGCGTCAGCTGCCGGCGGGACGAATGATTATCAAGTTGGTGGAGATATGTATTTGCGATTTTCTGTTGTTGGAGGTGTAACAAAAGTTGAGTATAAAACTAATCCGGCTGCAGTGTGGGGAGCACCGGTTGATCTTGCTACATTTGCACCTACCGGAAACATTGCAATGGTAAATGGAGCAGTTCATGTTGAAGGAACAATTAAAGGGCAAGTGACCATCACTTCAACAGTTAATCCTAGTACGACCATACCTTCGGCAACTGTTGGTGCTACTTATATTGAAAATAATATTCGATATAACACTGATCCATTGATTACGCCTTCATCAACTGATATGCTGGGTCTTGTTAGTGCAGGTGATATAAAGATAAATACAATCCCAATTAGAATGGATGGGTCATTTTTCACCAATACAAGTACAAGCCTAGGTGGGTCGTTGAATAACACAAACCCTGCAAAACAGTTGAAAATTGTAGGATCCTTAATAACAAAAGACATCGGTCCAACGGATTTTGGAACAGGCGCATCAAAAGGTGCTAATCTTTATATGAAATATGACACAAGACTAAATGATAATCCGCCGGCTAATTTCCCATTCCCGTCCACTAATTCGTTTGAAGTACTTTCGTGGTTTGAATAAATTGATACACCCTGTTGACATTCACTTTGTCTTTCAATATATTCAGACAAACGGTTAATGTAAAACATTAGAATTTATTCTAAACTCTTTACAAAGAACACTTTACTTTTTCATTACACAACAAAAAATTTTATGCAGGCAGCTCCAACAGCATCATTGGTGATTCCTACTGAAATCTTCGAGAATGCTCGTGTTGTGATCAATCAAGTGCTTTCACAGATTCCACAATCTACTCAGGGTTTAGAACGGCAAATTTTTATTGGTGATTTTGTAGAGAAACTTCCGCTCGAAAATCGGTATATGTTAAAAATTTTTGTCGAAAGTTTGTTGCTGCGAATGTCTCTCATCAATGCATCTGATATTGATTTTGGAGGTTTTGGCGGTCAAGAGAAGATATGGTACAGAATTTTTGGTGCGAAGAAACCGGATCCTACAATGGATCCGCTTTCTATTGACGAAACAAATATTCTTATCCAATCGGTGATCTCTTCACGGCAGCGTCAATACCTCTACGAAATGAAAAATCTTGATTTTTCGTATATGATCATGGATGGCGAAAAGATGAATCGTTTTCGTGCCGATGCGTATATGGATCTTGACCAGCTTGCATTGAACATGCGTGCGATCAATGCGACCATTCGACCGTATAAAACGCTTGAACTTCATCCAAACGTAACAAAAATTGTAAGTTTAGCACATACAAAAGAAGGATTGATTCTTATAACCGGAATCACCGGTTCGGGAAAAAGTACAACACTTGACGCTATGATCGACTTGAACAATCACACTGTTGATGGTCATATTGTTGTTGTGGCATCT
>DMPG01000212.1:0-2684 GCA_003456055.1 Bacteroidota bacterium
TTTTCACCAGAATCAATGACAGCAAATCCGTATTCATTCAATGTCCAGCCGTTTTCACGCGCCAATGATCGAATATGAACATTATGTTCCTTGCTTCCGGTAAAATAATTCAGTGCAAAAGGAAATTCTTTGTCATCCACAACACGAAGATCGCAATTTATACCAACATTCAAAACAACACTTGCTTTGGTTTCGCCTTCACCGGTAATGCGTTCAACGTTCTTATGTGATGTAAACAGCTTTATGATATCTTTCACATCGTTCTTCTTCGCACTGACAACGATATCGATATCGCCGATCGTCTCTTTTCTCCGTCGAAGACTTCCGGCAAGTTCAGCTCGAATGATTCCTTTATGAAATTTGATCACTTCGAAGATCGATTGCGCGGCGGTTTCTGCAACATTGATATGGAATTTGGAAGAATGTTTACGGACTTGTTCGATGCCCAGAAGAATATTCTCTTCTGTTTTTTTCCCAAAGCCTTCAAGTTTCTCTAATTTTCCGGCTTTTGCAGCTTTCTCAAGATCTTCGATGGAAGAAATTTTCATCTTCTTAAACAGGAAAGCAACTTTCTTTGGTCCCATTCCTTGAACCTTCATCATATCAAAGATTCCGGGAGGAAAATACTTTCTTAAACTTTCGTGGTCAGGTGATTTTCCTGTAGTAACAAGGTCAGAAATAATCTTTGCAGTGCTTTCGCCAATCCCTTTAATCTTACGGATCTCACCATTCTCAATAAGTGTTTTTAAATCTTCTGTAACACCAGCAAGAACACGCGCAGCATTGTGAAATGCTCTGCTCTTAAAAGGGTTTTCTCCTTTTAATTCAAGGAGTGTTCCTACTTCATCAAGTATATCGGCAATTTGCGTTTTATCCATGACGATTTAATATTTTTTTTCAACAAAATTTCTTAACAATATTTTTCCATGCTGGGTTGCAATTGATTCAGGATGAAACTGAACTCCAAAAATCGGATATTGTTTGTGCTGAACTCCCATCACAACGCCATCTTCGGTTTTTGCAGTAACTTCAAGTTCTGCAGGCATTGTCTTTGGTTCGATCACAAGTGAATGGTATCGCGTCGCCAAAAATCTATTTGGAATTGAATTGAATATTCCCTTCCCTTCGTGCAGCACTTCAGAAGTCTTACCATGAACAACGCTTGGTGCTTTCACAACATCTCCGCCAAATGCTTCACCAATCGATTGATGACCAAGACAAACTCCGAGGATTGGGATTTCTTTGTAAAATTCTTTTATGAGCGGAACAGAAACCCCCGCTTCTTTCGGCGTGCATGGTCCAGGAGAAATAACAATTCCCTCCGGATGCAGTTTTCGGATCTCGTCAATCGTAATTTTATCATTGCGGACGACATTCAATTCAACGTTCATCTCACCGAGATATTGGACGAGGTTGTATGTGAATGAGTCATAGTTGTCTATTATCAAAATCATATTTTTTTTTCACCGCAGAGTCACGGAGGTACAGAATAATTAATATTTTAAAACTTCTTTGTGCCTTTGTGCTTCTGTGGTTACGCTTAAAGTATTGTTGCTTCTACAGCTCGAATAACTGCATCCATTTTAATGAGTGTTTCTTGATATTCTTTTTCAGGAACAGAATCGTACACAATTCCGGCACCCGCTTGAAAATATGCATAACCATCTTTCACAATCGTCGTTCGGATTGCAATACATGAATCAAGATTTCCTGAAAAATCCAAATACCCGATTGCGCCGCCATAAATTCCACGCTTCACCGGCTCCAGCTCTGCAATAATTTCCATTGCTCGAATCTTAGGAGCGCCGGATAATGTTCCGGCAGGAAAACAAGAAAAGAATGCGTCGATTGCTGAAAGTTCTTTCTTCAATTTTCCCCGAACGTTGGAAACAATATGCATAACGTGGGAATACTTTTCAATCACCATATATTCTGTCACATCCACTTTACCAAATTCACTGATCCGTCCGATATCATTGCGTCCAAGATCGATCAACATTAAATGTTCTGCAAGTTCTTTCGGATCGGAAAGCAGATCTTTTGCTAGAGCTTCATCTTCTTCTACCGATTTACCCCGTTTACGAGTACCCGCAAGTGGTCGCGTCTCAACAATTCCATTTTCTACACGGACCAAAAGTTCAGGAGATCCACCGACGATCGACAAACCATTCAATGAAAAGTAATACATATATGGCGACGGATTGATAATACGAAGCATTCGATAGATCGAAAATGCGTCTCCTTCATATTTTCTTTTCATCCGGTGCGATGGTAGAACTTGAAAAATATCTCCTTCGACAATATAACCAATCGACTTCTCAACCATTTTTTCATATTCAGATTTACTGATCGATTGTTCCATTGCACCAATCGTTGGATGTTTTAATTCTACCGAGATTGACTTCAGAAGAAGTTTTTTCATCTTTTCAATTTCAATTGCTGCTTTGTCAAACTCTGATTGCAGTTCTGCCTCAGTTGCATTTTGTGGAATATATGCATTCGAGACAAGAAGGAGTTTCCGTTTTATACTGTCGAAGACAATCATCGTATCGAGGAACATCAACAATGAATCATCCAAATTCAATTCATCCAATTTTGCCGATGGGATATTTTCAATCAACTGAATGGTTTCATAACCAAAATATCCTACTGCTCCGCTCGCAAGTGGTGGAAGTCCCGGAACG
>DMPG01000212.1:2728-6271 GCA_003456055.1 Bacteroidota bacterium
TTCGTTCCGCGAATGATAAAATTGCAGAACGGATTGAATCCAATGAAAGAATATCTGCTGATCTTCTCTCCCCCTTCAATACTTTCCAACAGAAAGGAATACTGACTTTCATCCCGCACCTTCATATAGACAGAGACCGGCGTTTCAGTATCGGCAAGCACTTCATCAAACAATGGAATTACATTTCCTTGTTTTGTTAATTTTTTAAATTCTTCAAATGAGATCATATTAAACTTCTATTGTCGGCCAGAGAATCTCTGCGTTTCCACCTTCGTATTTATCAACTAACCTTCTAAAATCATTCGGAACTGGTATTGATTTTTTTGTTCGAGCATCAGTCCACACATGAACAGCAAGATTCTTCGCAATCGGCAGATTCGTTCCTACGTTGTACATCAATCCTTCACAAACAAAGCTTGAATTTTTGATACTTGATATTCTTGTGTATATTTTTAATCGATCATCATACGATGCAGAATTAAGATAATCAATTTCATTTCGAACGAGAACTATTCGGATTGAACCGGATATCGAGCGTTCGTCAATCTTCATTTCGATCTCTTTAAAATAATTAACCCGGGCTATTTCAAAATACAATAAATAATTTCCGTTGTGAACGATCCCTTGCCAATCGATCTCATAATTACGAACGTGGATGTGATCGATATGTTTGAATTTCGAAATATCCATATTATCTAAAAATCTGTTTGAATTTTTCTGCTGAGAATTTCACCTGTTCCATCGTAACATCAAGATGCATCAACGCACGGAACTTGGTAAATGTTCCAACAGAAATCAGGACACCTTGTTCTTTTAATAATAGAATAATTTCCTGTGGTGTTTTTCCGGTTTTCTGAACATCAACAAGAACAATGTTCGTCTGAACACTCTCAAGATCGATCTCGAATGATTTAATTTTTGATAGTTCTTGTGAAAAATATTTTGCTTTCTCGTGGTCTTCTTTTAATCGTTCAACATTGTTCTGAACAGCGTATAACGCGCCAGCAGCGATGATTCCTGATTGACGCATCCCTCCGCCGAACACTTTTCGCCACTTGTGAGCTCTCGTAACAAATTCTCTCGATCCGCAAATTGCGGAACCAACAGGCGCTCCAAGTCCTTTTGAGAAACAAACTGATACTGAATCAAAGTACTGCGCCCACTCGTTCATTGGAATTCCGGTTGCTACAGAAGCATTCCACAACCGTGCACCATCAAGATGAAAGAGAATCCCCCGTTCTTTACAAAATGCGGAAATCTTTTTGATCTCTTCAATCGGGAAAATTGCTCCACCGGCACGATTATGCGTATTCTCAATACAGATCACTCGTGTTCTCGGCATATAATAAATTGCAGGACGAATATGTTGAGGTAATTCTTCCGCTCGAAATACACCACGAACACCGGGAATAGTCTTTACTTGCACTGCTGACATTATGGAAGGCGCGGCGGTTTCATAATTGAACATATGCGCATCTTGTTCCATTATCACTTCGTCCCCCATTTCCGTATGGGCTTTGAGTGCAAGCTGATTGCTCATACAACCACTTGGAACGAATAAAGCACTTTCTTTTCCTAGAAGCGTGGAGACAGTTTCTTGTAATTTATTCACAGTCGGATCTTCGCCGAAAACATCGTCGCCGACTTCTGCGTTTGCCATAGCATCTCGCATTCCTTTTGACGGTCGTGTTACCGTGTCGCTGCGTAAATCAATAAATTGATTGCTCATAAATACTTTCTAATAATACTATAACCAATTGAAAATAAAAATATTAATCCAGTTATACTTGCACAAATTCTTGCAAACCAATCGCCATGTTTTGTATAGAATGTTTTTTCCTGCAATGGTTCTATTTGACGTTTAATGTATGCTTCACTATACATCTCTGTCTGATCATACATTCTTCCCATAGGATCGACAAATGATGAAATACCTCCATTTGCGCATCGGACAACCCAACGGCGGTTCTCAATTGCACGTAAAATAGAATATTGGTTATGCTGACGGGCTCCGGATGTATTTCCCCACCAGCTATCATTTGTAACAAATATCAAAAATTCTGCTCCATTATCAACAAATTTTGAGACAAACTCCGGAAAAATTGATTCATAACAGACCATCGCTAAAAATTTTGCATCAAATTTCTTATCTATAAAAACTGTACTGTCGTGTGCTAATCCCCAATTACTGATTCCAACACCCCACCGCAATGGTTCAATAAGGTAAGAGAACTTATCGGCATATGGAATCCGTTCGGCAAACGGGACTAAACGCATTTTACTGTACGTTTGAAGCTCATTTGAGCTTGGTTCAACAAACATTATCGAATTAAATGAATCATATCTTACATTTGTTCCTTTTATCAGGCTGCTTGTTAGTGGAGCATTTTCTTTTTCATAGTATTGGACCCGAACATATCCGGTAACAACTGAAATATTCAAACTATCAACAATTGTTTTAAACTCTTCCATTTGTTGAGGGTATGCTGGAAGATTTAATAAAATTGCTGATTCAGGTAATACTACAATATCAATACTATCGTTACGGTGTTTGCCTATAAGTCCAAGATAATGCTCTGCTTGAGTCCAACGGCCTAAAAAAGTATTCGCACCTTCCCATTTATTCCATGGATCAATATTCGGCTGGATGATACCAACATTTATTTTTTTATTAGAAGGATTATGGAATAAATTTTCATCTATTCTGTAAAAGTTTGGAAGTATGTAGACCAATACAATGGTGATTGCATAGATATATGATTTTCTATTTAGTTTCGAATCTGATTGAATTTGTCTGATGAAGAAGTAAATCAAAACATTAATGATTAATATCCAAAACGATATTCCGTATACACCGGTAATATCTGCAAATTGGATCTTATCCAACTGATATGTTTGTGTGTTCCCAATATGCAGCCATGGAAATGCGAGTTCTCCAAGCGCATACAACCATTCCATTGTTATCCAAATAAAAGGAAAAGCAATAACCGAAAATCGATTTTTTATTCTCTTTTTAATAAAGTAATACAGCATTGCTGGTAACGATAATACCAAAGGTTCCCAAAAGAACAATGCTGTCCCGGCAATCATCAAATAAGGATCTTTGCCATGCGTAAAACCACCAACCCAGTATAATGATATCAGAGAAAAAAGAAAAAAAGTGAAATATGAATAACGAAAATATCTGCCAAAAGATTTAATTGAATCAGAAAGGAAGAGAAATGGAACAAATCCAATGCAGGCCAGAATTCCCATTTGAAACGGAGGAAATGCAAAGCCAAGAATCACAGATGTTGAAATGGCTAAGAGTAGCAGATTTTTTTTTTGAGAATCGAACTTAAATAATAACATCGTAAGTAGTTAATATCGCGTGTTTAATTTGAATTCTTTATTTTATGTTCAATCATTTTCCAAATTTTTACAAAGAAAATTCCTATACAAAATCCTATAAGACCTCCTGCTATGACATCAGATGGATAATGGACTCCAACATACGGTCTAGAGAGTGCAACAAGTGCGGCAAATGAAAACCAATACCATTTT
>DMPG01000356.1 GCA_003456055.1 Bacteroidota bacterium
GATATTTTTCGATGACGTTCCCACCAACACCTGGTACCCGTTCTTCGTTTTTGTCCATTGGTTCTTCACATCATCGTAATACTCAAATGCAGAACGGTTCAGCTTCATTGTCACTGTTTGTTCTTCTCCTGCATTCAATGATACTTTTGCAAATGCTTTTAATTCCTTTTCCGGACGAAGAACTTTTGCTTTTGTGTCCTTCACATACAACTGCACCACTTCCGATCCTGCAACCGATCCGGTGTTCTTCACGGAAATAGTGACACTATAATTTTCTTTTCCGTTCGATTTCACTTTCATATTCGAAATTGCAAATGTTGTATACGACATTCCAAATCCGAATGGAAATTCCGGTTCAACATTCTTGGTATCGAAGTATCTGTAACCGACAAGGATTCCTTCTTTATATTCGACTTCGCCGCCAGTTCCCGGGAAATTTCCGAACGCAGGATAATCTTCCCACTGTTTTGCAATCGTAAACGGCAATTTTCCGGATGGATTAACAACACCGGTTAGTACTTCGGTGATTGCTTGTGTTCCCTCCTGCCCCGGGAAGAATGCCCAAACCAGTGCCTGCACATTGGAAAGCCACGGCTGCAGCGTTACCTGTGCTCCAGCATTCAACACAACGATCGTTTTTGGATTCACTTTTGCAACTGCGTTGATCAGTTCAATTTGATTATCGGGAAGCGTGATGTATTGGCGGTCAAATCCTTCAGACTCTTGATACTGTGAATTACCCGCAAAGATCACTGCAAGATTACTGTTCTTCGCAAGTTCGATCGCTGCAGTCAGTTCATTCTCGTTTGGTTTCGTCCACCCAAGCAAAGCAACTGCATCTCCGCCATCCTCATAATATTCGACTGTGATGTCATAGAATTTTCCGGCTTCGAGTGTCACATTTGCCATACGCGCTTCAACTGCATGATTACTCCAGTGATCGATCAACAATTTCCCATCGAGATATAGTTTTACACCATCATCACTTGCTGCAGTCAATTCATACGTTCCCGATAATTCTGTTTTGATCCTTCCCTTCCAGCGGACAGAAAAATTATCCACCTCAAATCCTTCTGCAGGTTTTCCACCGCCCCATCGAAAATCAATGTTCTTATCAATGCGGCGGAGTTTCGGTTCTCCGTGTAAATTTTTGTTTGAAAAATATTCAGCCTGCAAGCCGTTCGTATTCATCGTATCATTCGGCAAAAAGAAGAATTGGGGTTCAATAGAAGGAACATCACCTGCTAATCGTGCGCCGATTGCATAGGAAATTGCAGCCGTGGGGAAAGCCCGCTTCATTCCCTCCAGTGGTGATTCCGCTGAAAGCGGTACAACCATCGAACTTCCGCCGCCGCCAGTTCGGGCAACATCTGCATTCGGTCCAAGAACAGCAATGGATTTGTATGTTGAAGTATTCAAAGGAAGAATATTCTGTTGGTTCTTCAACAAGACAAGCCCTCCGCGCGCAACATCGAGCGCAACTGCTTTATGTTCTGGCGCATTTGTCATTGGTTTCTCTAATTTTTTATCAAAGTATCCCATGCGGAACATTACACGGAGCATTCGTTTAATTTTATCATCGATGATTGATTCTTTCACGCTCCCGTCAGAAATTAATGGAAGTAATTTTTCCTTTGTCAGAAAATCTCCACCGGGCATTTCAAGATCAAGTCCGTACGTAGCTACGCCTTTAATGCTGTGCGCTGCACCCCAGTCGGACATGACGAGTCCGTCGAACTTCCATTCTTCTTTCAACACATTGTTTAGCAACATTTCATTTTCACTGCAGTATGGACCATTCAATTTATTATATGCGCACATGATTGCTTCAGTCTTTGCTTCCTGCACAGCTGCTTTGAATGCTGGAAAATAGATTTCATAGAGCGTCCTCTTATCAACCTTTGCATTGACAAACATTCTGTCAGTTTCCTGATTATTGACTGCAAAATGTTTGGTTGTTGCAACAACTCCTTCGCTTTGCACTCCTTGTATATACGAAACAGCGATTCGTGACGTGAGATACGGATCTTCACCGTAGCTTTCAAAATTTCTTCCGCCATGAGGCACACGATTGATGTTGACGCAAGGACCGAGAATGGTGTTTCGGTCTTTCGCTTTTGTTTCCCGTGCCAATGCCCAGCCGTACCGGTACGCCAGTGATGTATCAAACGATGCTGCTAGCATGATCGATGCCGGAAATGCTGTGGATTGATTCCACCGCACACCGACAGGCCCGTCTGTCATTGTCAATTCGGGAATTCCAAGTCGAACATTGGGTTTGGATGCAAATCCGGTACCGCTCAGCTTATCAACTTTTTCTTCCAGTGTCATTTGTTTTAATAGATCGTTCACGCGATCTTCAATCTTTGCTTTTGAATTTTTATAAATCGGATTCTGGGATAATGCTAGGCATAATCCCGTGAGCACGAGGAATAATATTTTAGATTTCATTGTGATTCCTTTCAAACTAAGGCGGGTAAGAGATAACACATATTGATAAAGTCGGTTTTCAACGAATAATTATTTTACAATTTCACTAAGAATAACTTTGCGATAACCATCAGCATTTTTCCAATGGTCATTATTTGCATTCTGCTGAACTGCGACTGATCCGAAGAAATTATCTCTCGTTTTTGGAATTTCATTTTGATCATCGTTGTCACAATATGCTAAGGATATTCTCATTTGTTTGTTTCCCCTGAGTTTAACCCGTGATGTTTCCCTCTTGTTTGATGTATATTGATCACTAAATATCCTCAATGAAAATTCCCAGAAATATTCGGCTCCTTGTTTACGCAGTGCAAATTCTTGAAAATGATCGGCATAATTCGCTATAGAATAATTATCCCAGCTTTTTCCTGCAAGATCGCAGGCTACAAGAGAACGCGATGTTCCATTCTCAGTGGGGGAATCCAGGATCATATGATATGAAAAAGCATTCGCTGAATTCGTTCCCCATTCTTTTCCTGTCTCATGTATGCCATCAAAGACATGCATTCCTCCGGAGTGATCCTCGTCTACAAAGACTTCCAGCAGATCATAATTATAGTAGAAGTCACCTTTTTTTGGATCACTATTGTATCGGTACCCATCAACAAAAACATCGTCGGTTATTTTTACAATAAAATAGATCAGGTTGGTTTTCTTTGACCAGAGGATTTTGTATTCACCTGAAAAATCTTTATGAGGGACGGTATCTCCATATGGGATCCACGGTTGATCAATCGGCTGCCATTGAATATTGTTCCAGCATTGATCATTGAATTTTCCATCTATCACCGGCAGCTCTTTCGACTGAAAAATGGTCAATGTATCATTTGGCATAACGGAATGATTGTTTTGAGCATCACTAACATTGATTGATAGGAAGAAAATGATGTTAGTAATTAAAAATTGTATTTTATTCATAAACTACTTAAGCTTAAATATTGAATAACTGTTTATATCAAAAAAACCGTATCGCATTAATCACTTTTTCAACCGGCTAAGAGATTGAATTTCTTGTGATAGTCGAATAGCTCTTTCATTGTTTGAATTTTGCTGAAGAAGCTCATTCAATACTATTTCAGCCTCGTCTATTTTCCCTGATTTAAATAATGCTACGGCAGAATAAAATTGAGCATCATCAACTTGAGTGCTTGACAACGGGATCTTAGAACCATTCGCGCCAGAGATGGCTTGTGAAAATTGTTCAATTGCTTTGTCGTATAATTGACCTTTCAAATAGTTGATACCCAATTTCAAACGGGTAACGGAATTTTCTTGAAGAGATAGGCTTTGAAAATAGGTTTTTTCTGCTTCTTCATATTCCTGAACAGCCGACAAAAGATCTCCTTTCAGAATAAACGGCAAGGGATCCATTGGAGCCATTGCGATCACCGATTCATATTCATTTAAAGCATTGAATATATCTTTTTCGTTTAGATATGCTTCTGCCATTTCATAATGAGCCTCGCTCCATCGGAGTTTTCCTTTCACAAATTTCTGGGCTACCTGTTGTATATTATTCTTCGGAATTGCTTCCTCATATGGATCATTCGTAAAAGGCCATCGGCGAAGCAATCCATTCATCGTCATCACACCAATCTCCAGATCAAGAGAGGTTATTTTTAATTTTTCAACTAAAAGACTATCGGGAATGAATTGCTGTGAAAGTTTTTTATCCTCTACCGTAAATGCTGATGAGGTTTTTAGTCCTTCTAACCACGATTTTGCAAGCAGCACATAACCAGTAAATGTCGGATGAACATGTTCCCACAATAACGATGAGCCAATAATTTTATTTGGCGAATGCACTCGGAATGTTGATTCAACATCTGCAATACTGAGTTTATTTGATGATGCTATTCTACGGAGAATAGTATTAACTTCACCGCTAGCCCTGAACCGTAACCCGTCAAAATCGCGAGCCTTGCATAATGCGATGAAAGCAGAATCATATTTTCCTATCTGCTCGTAACATTTACCCAAATGGAATTGTGCGATTGCCCAACCCGAATCGACTGCAATAATTTGTTGATATCGATCGATCGCCTGAACAAATTCATTTTTTTGCTGAAGTGCTATTGCGGATTCAAGCAGTGACTCGATCTCCTTTTTCTTTTGATCGTTCACCGATGCATCGTGAAGAGAAACAAACGGCGGAAGCGAGCCTTCATTTGTGACAAGCGTTGAGAGAATGATCGGGATATTATGTTGNNCGTTGAGAGAATGATTGGGATATTATTTTGATTGGCAATCTGAACTACCCCGGAGATATTTTTATCGTATGCTTCAATAGCACTAGAATATATACCGCTTCGGAATTGAATAGCCTTGTCATTTGCCAACTGCTGCATCAACGTTCCGGAGAATGAGTTTGAGCCGAAAAGGAATTGAGCGACTGAACTAATGCTTTTTTCCAATAGTTTGAATGTTTTTATATTTTGGAGCGTTTGATACAATCGGATAATCCATCGTGAACTACCGATTGAATTTGTCGAAGCTGCTCCAAGTGCACCATAAAATTCATTCTGTCCCGAATACACTATAAATGCATTTGGTTGATATTGAATCAATTCGTCGACAAAGTCCAAAACGGTGTAACTATTGGTACCGGTCAATCCGACATTGATGATTTCGATATTCTTTTGCGGAAAGAGAATTTCCAACTGTTTCTGCAGAATCCGTGTGGGTGTTGCATTATATTGATACGGAAATCCGGCGGGAGTCGATTCGCCAAGAACAAAAATGCGGAATGTATTTTTCGACTTTATGATCTCAAAATTACCGGAATAGATCTGCGGTACAAAATATTTATTCGGATCAAAGTACCGTTTTCCAACAATAGGATTGATGGTGTAAAATTCTTTTCCGTTAACGGTAGTTATTGTAACAAGATCATATTCTTTTCCATACAGAAATATTCTCAAACCAATTTCAAGAAAGATCAGTAGTAGAAACGGAAACAGTATCGTTACAATCAAAAACAACCGCCGTTGCTGCGGCGTTAATGTCGCGGAAGATCGTTTCGTTTCGTTCCTTTTCTTATTTGATGGTGATGCCATTGATGCACGATTTGTGAATATTTTATTGAAGTTTTTAAGCGTTACGGTAATTGCTTTTCCGTCTCGCGAAATTCCTTCATCCATTCCCAATTAGGATATAGCATTGGAGTTGCAGTGATCACTCCACCAAAGCCTATCATACGACGGGTGTACATATTTGCCGGCTGAATTGTTATCTGCATAAGTTTTTTGTGCCGAACATCAATAGTATAATATTTTGCCAGATAGGCTACATATGCACTTGTTGACCGTGCTTGTTTTTGTCCAAGCAGATTATTCTTAATATTAATTTGAATAGAATCTGCCGGCGGCATATTTGCTGCACCAATTGCTCTTTTTCCTAATACTTTGAAAAGTGAATATCCTTCACAGATCTTTACCGGACCGACAATAGTTCCTGTATCAGCGAGAAACGCTCTCAAGGTTATCTCGGGATCTTTAGACAACGGAATAAATTTCGAAATACCTCCATCGTCCTTCCATTCAGAACGCTTTGAATATCTTTTGACTAAATCCGAAAGAGATGTTCCGCGTGAATACTCATCCCACACAGACATTGCTGTGGACAAGCTGTCACACAGAACTTCCTGAACATTCACTTCATACGCATTTCCAATACCTGAAAGACTTGATCGAAGTCCTTCCAGCAGCTCATCATTGGAAACCGTAACCGAATCATTGACGCGCCACAGTAAATATCGCGATATCCAATAATTTGACCATGATTGCACATCCCGTTGTACGGCCTCAGAGTAATGAAGGTTTTGACGATATCCTTCACGCGACATCAGTTCGGACTCAATAATAGTGCGAAGATGATAGTTAAAAGCACGGACAAATGAATTCTCATCGAGCGATGGAAATCCTATCCGAAGATTTCTCATTGCCTCGATTGCTTCACCAAAAGACAACGGTCTATCATTGAGTTCGACAAACACTTTTTGAAGATCGGAACCGAACAAAATCGTTAAGTGATCGACATCTTCAGACTTAACGCCAAAGATCCCTTTATTCAAGTGACGGGTGGAATCTTGAACGATGATAGCTCTTAATTGTTTAGCAAGTGCGAAGAACAATACCGAATCTGTTTTTGCTTTTTGCGGAGACATTATTTTTGCAAAGAACCTGCGCGCAACAATGTTCTCTTTTCGCATCCGAATCGTTTCATCAACACGAATTCTACGGTCACCGGAATTCATTTTTTCATAGACAGGATTTGTGCCGCGGTCAATAATAAGTGCAACAGTCCAACCATAGGTGCTTGACACGAACGGTTTAGAGAATTTCCTTTTCCCTATTGCATATACTTCATTCTCAAACAATGTATCTAATCCGCCAAAATTGACCTGCACTGTCTCAACCGCAGTAATAAAAGTTGGACGGATATCAGTTATAATTTTTGCAAGGGAGATATTTTTATTGAGCATCCTCAACAAAGAATCACCGTCGGACCTGCTTTTTACAGCAATTGCTGCAATGTGCAGCTGCCATGCAAATTTTGCAAGTCCATCTCGCATCTCAGGTTCAGAAACGGTGACTTTCTGTTTCACTTCACGCTTGAATAATTCATCCCGCACGAACATCTTTTCCATACTTCGGATCTTCAATTCCGTTTGTTGATCCGAACCGATATTCAGATGTTTTCCTTCAATTGCCAGCAAACGTTCGGCAACCAGAGAATTCAATGCTTTAATCTTCGAAGAATCGTGTTGATATGGATTTTCCTTTCCTTCCCATGGCATTAACTCTATCCGTTCGATCAGATCCCTTCCCGTAATAACACTGTTACCGACACGGGCGAGAGTATCAGTGGAAAGTGGAGGAGCTGTTTTCTGAGCAAGAAGAAAAATACTTAAGAGACTTAATGCTACGCTGATGATCAGAGTTCTTTTCATACTATTTCAGTACAATCATTTTTTTTGTTTCAATAAAATTCCCGGCTCGAAGTTCATAGTAGTAAACACCGGAAGGAACATTTGAAGCATCAAAATATACTGAATAATTTCCTGATTCTTGTTTTTTGTTCACAACGGTAGCAATCTGCTTTCCTAATAGATCATAGACTGTTAGGGAAACATTTGCAGACGATTGAATGGCGTAGGTAATCTTTGTCGTTGGATTGAATGGGTTTGGATAATTTTGTTCTAGCCTAAAATCAGTTGGACGAACTACATTATTAGCAACTGACGTAGTAGTATTTTTTGTTAGTTTAATAAAATCAATTCCATTTCCTATTCCTAATTCTTTGGAATACTTTTTATCACTGACATTGTTCCAATGTTCATGAATCCCAAGACTCTTAAGAGGAGTTCCATCATTTTCTGGGTCATAGACAACATCTGCAGGCCATTTAGTTGGATCAGCTGCCTGCCGAAGATAATCATCTACACCATCCATCTGAGGGTTGCCAGTTGGATACATACCCCGGAGGAAATCGAGGCAAACAGATTCCAATGCTACTTGATCTTGTGACACAAAAACCGATGATGGATAGTCAGTATTGAATGGCGGCATGGCATATTTTTCCGGTTTACCACCAGCGTCATTAGCTCCCCACAATCCATCAACCATAAACAACAAAGTGTTTCCACCTAACTTTTTATTTCCCATCAAATCAACTTGAATTCTATATTGATTATATCCTGGTCTTGCAGGCGTTGTTGTTTTCCCTCCGTCCGGTTTAGGTAAACCCATGTGCAATTGTGCAGCAGTAGTTCTTACGTGCGATCCAAAATGATTTTTTGCACAGAGTGTAACACCAGCACGAGAATGTGCTTTTAATGCAGCAATGTTTATAAGATAATCTGCATTTTCAATAACTTGATATAATGTGTCACTTGTGACCACATCTCCCGAACCCGCCGGGAAAGTCCAGCTGCCTTGTGAATCGCGCAGTATTTTCCCTTTATCAGAATAAAAAATATCATTTTGATTTCCTTTTATAGCAAGAGTACGGCCATTAGCGCCTGAATGATCGATATATTTAACATTCGGAAACTCTGTATGCAAAATATTCCAATATGTATCTGTTACACAGGTCATTGGATCGCCTAAAGCTATATTTTCCTGCGGTATGGACATGTCGTTTATTAAGTGACGCAGAACTGTTCTTATAACCTGCGGTGATGTCCAGGTTGGGCCTTTTGCCGTTTGAGTAAATGCTGACACAAAATTACACTTGATAAATATATTCTCACCTTGCTTGTAACTCACTGCTCCTTTTCCATGTTCATTGTTAAAATATACGAATAATGAATTCCATGCATCCTTAACCGAAGTTGTTTCTGTTAATTTAAGGATAGATGCAGTTACCATTTTTTCTACTGTATCTTTATTCGCATTTGTATTGGAAATGTACTCTGAGCTATTAGAGGACCAATTTTCATTTGTAGCATTTGGGTTATGATACCAAACAACACGACCGGGAAACAGACCTTTTGCTTCCCCCATTGGATTATTAGGTTCAACAACGGCAGTTTTATATGTAGCGGCATTAGTTTCCCACGGACCAAATGAGACGAAGGTAGTTGTAATCAACCCGACAATTAACAGAAAAAAGAATGGAATAAATTTTTTCCTTCTGAAATTGGCAAATGCCAGGGTATAAGCATACGTTGATGCAAGAAAACTCCCAAGAGATATCAGAAAAATGCCGGCAAATGGATAAGCAGTTTGAACACAAGGATAAGTTGCTCTTGAAGGTTTTGAAATTACTCTGAGAAGGATCCAAATAAAAGAAAAGAATCAAATAATTAGGAAAAATATTTTTGAGAATTTGTTACTATATAAATACCTTAAGATCTTCTGTGCTTTTTCCATTTTTTCCTCTTCTCTATTTATTATTTAATGAATATATACACTTGCATCCAAGATGCTCTGTCACTACAGATTCCAAAGCACGTTGAACGATCTGTTAAGTTCCTAATAAAACCAAATCATCGAGTAATGAGAGCTG
>DMPG01000070.1:0-214 GCA_003456055.1 Bacteroidota bacterium
AAAATTCATTTCTTCCAAAATGTCCGTATGCTGCTGAATTCTTGTAGATTGGACGCAACAAATTCAGGCGTTTAATAATACCGCGAGGAGTCATATCAACATTCTTTACAAGAATCTTTGATATTTCTGCATCGGGCATAATGCCGGTGCCGAATGTTTGTACGTAGATCGAAACGGGTTCTGCAACACCGATCGCATACGCAACCTGGATCTG
>DMPG01000070.1:287-6443 GCA_003456055.1 Bacteroidota bacterium
CCGTACGTATCAACAATAATCTTGCGACCCGTTAATCCGCTGTCGCCATGCGGCCCACCGATAACAAAGTTGCCGGTTGGATTGACATAATATTTTGTTTTGTTGTCGAGAAGACGTGAAGGAATGACTTTCTTAATGACATTATTAATAATATCATCTTTAATTCGTTTTTGGGAAACGTTTGGATCGTGTTGTGTGGAAATAACAACAGCATCAACACGGACCGGTTTGCGTCCTTCGTATTCAATCGTCACCTGAGACTTTGCATCAGGACGAAGATACGGCATCAACTTCAAATTCTTTTTACGGATATCGGCGAGTTTTTTCACAAGCTGATGTGCATACATGATCGCAGCGGGCATCAGTTCAGGCGTTTCGTTGTTCGCATATCCGAACATCATTCCCTGATCACCTGCACCGCCGGTATTCACTCCCATTGCAATATCGGCCGACTGTGAATGGATCGCATTCAAAATTCCGCACGATTCAGCATCGAACTTATATTCCGCTTTTGTATAACCAATTTCTTTGATTGTACTGCGGACAACTTCATGAATATCAACATATGCATTGGTTGTTACTTCACCGGCAACAATAACCTGTCCGGTTGTTACCATTGTCTCTACGGCAACGCGTGAATATTTATCTTGAGTCAGAAGTGCATCAAGAATTGAATCTGATATTTGATCGGCAACTTTATCAGGATGACCTTCCGAAACCGATTCTGATGTAAAAAGATAACGCATTAAATGTTAACTCCTGTTATAATGAAAAAATATAAAAATGAAAATTCAAAGTTGTCCGAGAATTAAACTCTCGGATTGAAACATCTTCGACAGTTTAACTGTGGAAGGACAGATGACTTGATTAGTAATATTCTAGTTCCGATGAGTCACCGATATTGATCCGCTTGAATCCGCCTTTGATGAGTGCGTTGCTTCCGATGATAGAATCTTCAAGCAATGCATTTTCCACCGTAGCATTCTCACTGATGATCGAATTCCGTACGATGGATTCTTCAACTCTCGCACCATCGGCAATTGTTGCGAATGGGCCGACGACCGAATTTTTCACGATCGCTTTCGGAGAGATAAATACCGGCGGACGTACAACAACGCCTTCTGGAATGATACTGGTTTGTGTTTCGTGCAGCAAGTGACGATTTGTTTCGAGCAGTGTTTCCGGTTTTCCGCAGTCGAACCATCCTTCAATTGGAAACGTGGTGAGTTTTTCGCCTCGTTCGATCATCGCCTGAAGACCGTCGGTCAGCTGATACTCATTTTTTGTGCGAACATCCCGTTTGATATTTTCTTTCAAACAATCGATCAACACATCCGGATGTTTGATAAAGTAGAGACCAACAATGGCAAGATTACTTGTCGGGTGTTCCGGCTTTTCGATCAATTTTGTAATAAATCCATTTTCTGTTTCCGCAACTCCAAATCTTCGTGGATCTTTCACTTCTTTTACGCCGATGGTAGAGTATTCACTCTTTACCATATTCCCCAGATCAACATCAAAGATCGTATCACCAAGAATAATCAGGATCGGATCTTTGGAAATGGTGTGACGCGACAAAAATATTGCATGACCAAGTCCGAGCCGTTCTTCCTGCTCAACAAAATCTACTTTGATCTTGTTTTTATTATTAAGGCCTGGGGTGACCTAGATGCAATAGCTATCCAATGCCTCTACCTCACCAAATTTATCACCACCATCCACTGCATTGATGAGACCACAGTCCTCCTACCATATAAATCCTNNCTCAACAAAATCTACTTTGATCTTATAATTTTCGGTGATGTATTCTTTGATAAGATCACCAAGATATCCCACAATTATCGTAGCAGAATCAAATCCTTCTGCAATGATCTTATCCATAATGTGACCGATGATCGGTTTCCCGGCAACATTTAGAAGAACTTTGGGAACGGTATATGTATGTGGTCGAAGCCGACTACCAACTCCGGCNNATTGCGCGCATAAACTCTCATTAAAATGGACAAAAAGGTACCAAAATTAGCTATGAATTGCAATTTTAGTCATTATTAGAAATTCTTAACTTTAATACAATGAGCTTTTCCTAAACATAATTCCTTTTATTATAGATATGACAATGTTTTTATAACATAATGTTCCAAGTTCGAAGTACTTCAAGTAAGGAATAATTGGTGAGATCGAACTGAATGGGTGTAACAGAAATCTTATTATTCAATATCGCCCGCTGATCGATATCCTCCTCCTCATCCAATTCTACCAACTCTCCTTTTAACCAAAAATATTGTTTGTTTCCGGGATCACGACGAGCTTCAAACTCATCGTTCCATATTGACTTTCCCTGACGGGTTATTACAACACCGCGAATTTCGTTTTCCGGAACAGGCGGTACATTCACATTCAACAATGTTCCAAATGGCAAACCTTTTTCAACGACCTTCAATGCAAGTTGACGTGCAAATTTTGCCGCATATGAAAAATCTGCATTCGGTTCAAATGTTGTCAATGATATTGCAAATGATGGAATACCAAGGATTGTTCCTTCCGTTGCTGCAGAAACTGTTCCTGAATAAATGACACTGACCGCCGTATTCGAACCATGATTGATCCCCGAAATGACGAGATCCGGTTTATTTTTCATCAGATGACGGATCGCAAGTTTCACACAATCGGCCGGAGTGCCATCAACAGCATAGCCGAAAAATTTTTCATCCTTCGAAACCTCCCTTACACGAAGCGGACGATGCATTGTAATGGCATGACCAACCGCGCTTTGCTGATTTTCCGGCGCAACAATTGTAACCGCTGCAATCGACTGTAGTTCTTTTACCAACATTCCTAGTCCGTCGGAAAAGATTCCGTCGTCATTGGAAACTAATATTGAAAGTTTCTTTTCCATAAATAATTCTTACCTTGACTGCCTTCTTGAATTTGAGTATATTGTTATACAACATTGATCGCGGGGTGGAGCAATTGGTAGCTCGTCGGGCTCATAACNNAGGTTCAAGTCCTGACCCCGCTACTAAGGTGGTCTAATTCGAAAGAATTAGACCATTTTTTTTGGATACTCCGATATTAACCTATAACATAAATTTCAAATTGACATCGATTCAATATAATAATCGTAATGGATTGCAACAAGAATGTTATAAAAATTGAAATATCTTGTTCCCATATTTTCGTTTAGTTTTACAGATTTATTACTTTCACCATTGATTTCATTTAATCAGTTGCGTATTTTTATATATGAAAAATCCACGTTCTATATCAGCAGTGAACACTCATTTACGAACTCAAAAATTGCGTATCGAGAATGCGGTGAGGTTTGCACTTTCTTCTTCACGGATTGAAGGTATAAAACCTTCATCAGAGTTAACAAAAAAACTCGGGTCAGCTGTAAGTTTTCATCGTTCAACAAGATAGTGCTTGTTCTATAATCTCTTCCATCAATTCATAATTCCCTTTCATTCCAGATTGAATTGCAGTAATGTATCTTTTATATTCTTTTCCTTTGTCTTTAATAAATCCAAAATCCATACCGGCATATTGTGCTTGTTGTGCAATCATTGAAAGTAATAATCTGATGGTTCTGCCATTTCCTTCGCGGAATGGATGAATCAAAATAAATTCCACATGTATTTTTGCAAGAATTTGCGACAGGTCTTTGCTAGAATTGGTATTGGGTGGAGTTTGAGGTTGTAATAACGATTTGGAAAATTCTTTCATCAAATCCGGAATATATTTTGCCCTCGCAAATACAAACCCATCTTTAGACATTTCAACGTTTCTATACTCACCAGCCCATTCATAGATATTGCCGAAGATTGTTTTGTGGATAAGACAAATATCAACATGTGAAAATGAATGATCGAATGAAAAATATTCCGCTAACTTCTTTGTTCCTTTTACATATTCAATAATTTCTCGATCATTCATCTCTCGAATAGATATAATCCCTAATTTATTTTTTAATACCCTATTTTTTGACCCAGTTTCAAATTCAATGTCAGTGGTAGAATATTTAGAAGAAAACGAATGTCGTTTTGATATTTTTTTCATTTCTTCACCAATTCCATATATTAATCATTCTAATTAATTAAGGTACGAAATTACTGGATCAGTTCCTTTGTCGACCGAATCGTCATTGTTTTCTTGTAGAATCGTTCTCTCTTTTTGAATTGTCTGTCCAGGAATGGAATATTGATATCACGATAGTCAATTATTATCCTTTGGTCACCCACATCACGCATCCTGCCAATATATTGTATCAGTTTCCTTCAAATGAAACTGGAAAGGTCAAGATCAGGCAATTAATTCCACGAATGTCCATCCCTTCCCCAAATTAATCTCTTGTTCGAAAAATCTTTCAACGAGCCCCCTCGCCTTTTATGCGTCATAAATTCGGTCCAATCGAATTCATAGGCAGGACTGTATCCGGACCGTCCATCTTTCTCCCATCGTCGGGCATAGATATCGCTTCTGCCGCGGAAGTGGGATTTGAAGAGCTCAATTTCTTTCGAATGAAACATCAATATCGGGTATTAAATTCATTCGATGTGAGTATCAATTTTTGAACTATTCGATGCCTGCTAAAAAATTTACAACTATTTCGGCTAACTCTGCACATAAGTTAAGAGAATTATTTAACGTCGGGACGAACGAAGGCTGGCTCACTTCCGTTCTAATTTTAAAAAGTATACTATTACTTTAGGTATGATTTGTAATTCAAGATTTTGATGTCAGGATATAATTCAAGTTCCTTTCCTTTATATAGAAGATACCCTTGCTCACCCTTCTTCTTAAACTGAGAGAGTGCTCGCACCATCTCGGAACGAAACGTATGACTTGATTTTATTTCAAAATATTCCTGCTCATTTTTTCTATCAACGATCAGGTCAATCTCATTACCATTACTTTCTCGGAAATAATAAAGATCTGCACTTGAACGGGTATGAAGCTCTTTTTTATATATCTCGGTAATGACATAATTCTCAAACAGCGCTCCTTGGAGCGGTCCTTGTTCATAAAGTTCTTTTGTACGAATACCCGTCAGGTATGAAACTAGTCCCGTATCTAAAAAATATAATTTTGGACTTTTAATGATTCGCTTCCCTAAATTATTATGAAATGGTGGAAGGAGCATGATGATGTACGACGCTTCTAAAACAGAAAGCCATTTTTTAACAGTCATCACAGAAATCCCAAGATCACGAGAAATATCCGACATGTTCATTATTTGCGACACCCTTGCCGCCAAAATCTGAACGAACCGTCTAAAATCCCTGATATCACCGATTTCTCGAAGATCTCGAACATCTCGGGTCAGGTATGTATCCAAGTAAGAAGTATACCATTCAAACGATCCATTATATTTTCTATCAATCAATTCAGGGTATCCTCCCTGAAATAAGGATCCTTCTCTTAGCCTAGCAGGAACTTCGCTAAATTGAAATGGCAATAGTGTAACAAGTCCTATTCTACCGGCTAAACTTTCCGATACTTTTTTCATGAATGCAAACTGACTAGAACCGGTAACGATAAATTTACCATATCTTTTACGATCATTGTCGACCAATAGTTTTATATAGTTAAAGATCTCCGGAACACGCTGCACTTCGTCAAAAATAACTCCATCTGAGAAATTCTCCATAAACTGATTCGGATCAGTGTGAAATTGGTTGACCATGTTGAAATCGTCAAAAGAGACATAGCGATACTTCGTGCCAAGTATTTTTTTCAGCATTGTAGATTTCCCTGATTGTCTTGGACCGGTAAGTCCGACAACAGGAAATAACTTAAGATATTTGGTGATTGTCTTTTCGACAATGCGGTGATAATAAGGCATATAGGGTTATGTTATTTTATACTGATGGTAGAAATTTACATATCTCGTTCATTAGAATCAAGGAGATTTGCGATATCTTTTTCGAAATGAATGCCATTTTCGACACATTGTTTTTCTCCTCACTTTGAGAATATAATCGTAATTCACCGGCTTATTCTATTTATCTCGAACGAATTATAGAATTACGATTACGACTTCAGATTTAATACTTCACTTCCAGATGTGTACAAATAAATAATCGTAACTGCAACTTAATCCTGCAACTCATATCGGCTCAAGACTTTGTCGCAGTTACGATTACGATTTTGATTTTT
>DMPG01000303.1 GCA_003456055.1 Bacteroidota bacterium
ATCCATTGGATCGAAAACGGATCAGAGAACCGCTTGCAACCGGAATTCGATCGATCGATTCATTATTAACAATAGGGAAAGGACAGCGTGTCGGTATTTTTGCAGGCAGCGGTGTCGGAAAAAGTGTCACGCTCGGAATGATTGCCCGGCATACCAATGCCGACGTTAATATCATTTGTCTTGTTGGTGAACGCGGCAGAGAAGTGGGGGAATTCATCGATCGTGAGTTGGGTGAAGAAGGATTGAAACGTTCCGTTCTTATTGTTGCCACAAGCGATAAAGCTGCTCTTATTCGCATCAAAGCTGTATTTCTTGCTACCACCATTGCAGAATATTTCCGCGACAAAGATTTAGACGTTATGCTGATGATGGATTCGATCACACGTCTTGCCATGGCTCAACGCGAAGTTGGGTTGGCGATCGGTGAACCACCGACAACGAAAGGATACACTCCTTCTGTTTTTGCAATGCTCCCAAAAGTTTTGGAACGCGCCGGAACATCAAAAAAAGGAAGCATTACCGGGTTGTACACGGTGCTTGTTGAAGGTGATGATCTTAATGACCCGATTGCAGATACAGTCCGTTCGATACTTGACGGACATATCGTGTTATCCCGTCGTCTTGCATCCGCTGGTCATTATCCGGCGGTTGATGTCCTTGGAAGTATAAGTCGTGTGATGCCCGCCGTAACCACAGTAGAGCATCGGAATGAAGCCCATAAATTTTTAGACACCTTGGCAACATATCACGAAGCGGAAGATCTTATTAACATCGGTGCTTATGCAAAAGGAAGTAACCCAAAGATCGATGAAGCGATCCTTCGGATTAATACATATAAATCATTTTTAAAACAAAAACAGGACGAATCATCCACCTATCGACAAAGTGTCGATCAAATGATGTCGATTGTCGGAGATTCATACTCGGTAAAGTGAATTTATGGATGCAGGAAAAGCAGCACGCTTTGATACGATTGTAACNNGAGAACCAGAAGAAGCAAACCACTCGCGAACTGTATCAAATTTCACTTGAGAAAGTAGTTCAGATTGAGCGATTGAATAACCTGAACACCGAACAACAGAATGCATTCGATCGATCGTTCAAAGATCATCGGACAAAAGCGAGCGAAATGCAGGTGTTTAGTTCATTCGTTAAAAAACTTTCTTCGGAGATATCCAAACAGACATCAACTGTTAAAAAGATCGAAACGAAAGAAGATATCAAGCGGGAAGAGCTTTTCGAGCGGGTGAAAGCAAAGACGATTGTCGAAAAACTACAGAATAAATTCCGTGAAGAATTTCGCAAGGAAGTCGAGCATAAAGAACAGCTTCTAACGGATTCATTGAATCAGAGAATAGAGATTAAACAATCGTGAAAACAATTGTCGTTATTGCCATAGGATCAGTCGTAAGTGGGCTTATCATCGTTCAGATAATGTTCCTGTTATATGCCAATACTCCAGAGGTTTTTATTGCAGGAAATGATTCACTGGCGATGGAATCTTTTCAACAAAGTACAAAGCACGACAGTCTGACTGTGCCGAATCTTGAGAATCATAGTGACTCGGTAATTGTTGAAAAACCCATAGAGATAAAAACAGCGGGACATATTGAGAAAAAAGAGAATGCTAAATCCGAAAAGAAAATGGAAGATTTAAATATAGCAACACCGATTATGGTAACGGATTCGGTAGATGTAAAATCGCAAGCAAAAATGTTGGAAGCAATGGGTGTAGATGGTGCGGCAAAAGTAATGAGTACAATGAACGACAAGGAAGTCAAAGCAATATTGCCAAAATTGAAAAAGCGGACAGCGGCGAAAATTCTCGTCTCGTTTGATCCGATTAGGGCGGCTCGGCTCTTGAGGTAGGTATGATCAACTTTAATTTTCTTGGTTTAGGTTCATTTTCTGCTGCACAACAAAAAGGAAAGACAAACGGAGTGGCTGGAGCTGCATCCGAAGACGGGTCAGTGGGTGTGGATAGTAATTCACAAATTAGTGATGCCGCATTCCCCAATGTATTGATGCAAATGTTGTTAGGACAGCAATTGCCAATAACTGATCAGGTTACTTTGGGACAAAAGACAATTCCACCTGAAAACGGAACTGACAGTGACATTCTTGTTTCTGAAAACCCACTGTTCATTAGTGAACAAGTACTATCTCTTCGGGAACAATCACTTGCCGGTGAAATGAAAAAGCAATCGGTAATCCAAAAAGCTTCGATACAAGCGTTGCCATCCGGAGAAATCAGAATTGCATCAGGGCAGTCAGAAAACATTGATATTGCAAGACTTCCATTGGAAGAATTGAATGTTGAGTCCGTTGGATCAATTCTCAAGAACCAGATCGAAAGTGCTGAATCATCACAAATACTACCAGATCCGAAAACAAATTTGGAGGGAATGAGTATTCTTCCGCTTCAAACTCAGCCGAGTATAATTAATCAATCTCTTTCCAATGGACAAGAAGTGAAGGAAACTGCATCTTCAATTCTTTCAAAAAATACATTATCCCCTAAAGTGAACAATCTGTTCATGAATGAGATCGTGCAACCTTCTTTGGATACTCCAGTTTTAAATTCAAACAACAAACCAGAGACGATAAACAATGGATATCAGCAAAAAGAAATCTTGAATTCAGAAGAAATAAAAATAGTAAATAAATCGATAGTTCAAGATTTAGATGCAGATAACAATATTCAATCGTCCAAAATTCCATTGACGAATAACGAAAAATCATTAAGTAGCTACGAACACCAGTCTCGAAATAATACCATTGAAGCAAAGCAAATAATTAATAAAACAATTGTTAAAGAACAGGACATTACTTCGATTATGAGTAATGACTTTCTGCAGAAAGGAATCCTTTCTGCGGTTGTTACACAAAGCGGAAACGTAACAAAAAATAATGATCGTAAATCAACGGTAATTGGATCAACAAATTCTTCGGAGAATCACTTATCTACAACTACTTCCGTTGAACTTGATGCATCGGCAACCATTGTTAAGAATGAGTCCCAAAATTCCGGAAACGGTTCTTTTTCAACGAACGAAAATTTTGAACGCCAATCATCATCAGAAAAAACCATCGCCCCTGTGGATGTTCGACAAGGACAACAATTATTTGCCGCTGTGATTGAAGAAAAAAATAATATTATTGTGTCAAAAAATCAGCAGACAGAAATCACTTCGTTTTTGCGACAACAAGATGCAGTGAATAATATTGTTGAACAGTTGGCTAAAAATGTTAAGTTCTCAACTGACGGAAACAACTCACAGATCAAGATCTCGTTAACACCGGAAGCGCTTGGTGAAGTGATGTTAAAGGTGTCAGTGGAACACGGAAAAGTATCCACTCAAATTGAAGTGCAGCAGCCTCAAATAAAAGCGGTTGTTGAAGCAAATATACAGATTTTACGTGATTCTCTTTCCAGCAAAGGATTGGTTGTAGACCGGATCGATATTTCAACATCGCAATATTCTCTCAATGAAAAATCATCGAATCATGGCCAGCATCGATCGAACATGAAAAATTATTCTGGCAAGGAAATTGTAGAAGAAGATATAGTACAAACAAAATTATTCGGCTATAATACAGTCGATTACGTTGCGTAAGGATAAATGACCATGGCTATTCAACCAGTAACATCATACACAACAACAGCGAACAGAGCTCCTTCCAATACACTTGGCAAACAGGATTTTCTCAATTTGTTGATTCAGCAGATGAGAAATCAAGATCCGATGGATCCGATGAAGGGGACTGAATTTGCTGCACAACTTGCCCAATTCAGTTCGCTGGAACAATTGACAAATTTGAATGATGCAACCATCCAAGGAATTAACGCAAATATAGTATTAACGCAATCTATCAATAATGCACTTTCAACAACGTTCATCGGAAAAACTGTTCGCGCGGGAACGGATACATTTCAGTATAACGGTGAAGGTGATTCTAAGCTTGCTTATGAACTTGCTTCGGCAGCAGACAGTACCGTAGTGAAGATTTACGACGAAAACGATAAACTTGTAAAAACACTCAGTGGCGATGCAAGTATGGGTGAAAACTTTGTGAAATGGGATGGAACAAACGAAAATGGAGAGACTGTGCCGAACGGAAAATACCATTTTAACGTAGAAGTAAAAGACAGCGATGGAAAAACAACCGATGTATCTAAAAGAAAACAAATATATTTATGGAACTGTGAACGGTGTTCGATTTAAAAATGGTACCACCGTATTTGTGATAGATGGAATGGAAGTTGCGCTTTCCAGTATTTCTGAGATCTCAGGAGGATAAATTATGGCAGAGACTATTATCAATGGAGTACGAGTTCCCTTCGTTCCTATCGGAAATCCAAGCGGCGCAGGGAATAGACTGCCGATCGATCTTCCGGCGGATCGATCGTTCAAACAGGTCTTTGATAAAGAATTACAAAGTGTAAAGTTCTCAAAACATGCACAACAGCGTTTGGATTCACGCAACATTACATTGAATGATCAGGATAAAACAAAGATTGAAAATGCCGTATCGATGGCGGAGAAAAAAGGCTCGCAGGATTCATTGGTCTTATTACGGGATATGGCATTCATCGTTAATATTAAAAACCGCACGGTTGTAACAGCAATGGACAAAGAATCGATGAGTCAAAATGTTTTTACAAATATCGATAGTGCGGTTGTAGCAGAATAAAAAAATAGTTTCACTTAAATAACTCGGGCTGGCCCTTTATTCTTTCGAATGAAAAATAAAGAAGCCCCTCCGTCAAGTTGACTGACCGATACTTGGCGATGATCAATACACACCTATAAACGGAGGGTACTACTATGGGATTCCTACGGTCACTTTCTGCAGGCGTTACCGGGCTGCGCAACAACACACTCATGATGGACGTTATCGGTAATAACGTCGCCAACATTAACACAATCGGTTTTAAAGGAAGCAGAATCACCTTCAGCGACATGTTCTCGCAGACATTGCGCGGTGCATCCAGCCCGTCATCAACGACCGGCGGAACGAATCCGATGCAGATTGGTCTTGGAGCATCGGTCAATTCACTTGATACGATTTTTACACAAGGCGCATTTGAAACAACGGGCGGTCTCACCGATATGGCAATCGGTGGAAGCGGTCTATTTATTGTAAACTCAAATGGCAAACAATTATACACACGTGTTGGTGCATTCACTAGTGATTCAGCGGGTAATCTTGTTACCGGATCTGGTGCTATTCTTCAAGGAAAACTTGCTGATATGAATGGCGTAATTCCAATAGGAACAACGTTGCAAGACATGAAGATTGATATGGATAGAAGATTTCCTGCCAAAGCCACAACAACAGCAAGTTTTTCGGGCAATCTTGATTCCCTTGCCAAAGTGGATGGTATTGATGCTACAGGCAATCTGGTTGTTGGAGATTCAACGAAAGCTTCAATGGATATTTTTGATTCTCAAGGTAACCCATTTACGATTGAGATGACATTCAAAAAAACAACAGATAATCAATGGACCTGGTCAGCGAGCTCTTCAACCGGAACCATCAATGCTGGTGGATCGGGAACACTTGAATTTAATCCTGATGGTACTCTAAAACAGTTCGCATATGATGGAGGTGCAACGAACTTTCAAATGTCTACTGGACTTGGCACATCAGATCTAGCAATCGATCTTAATGTTAAAACTATTTCTCAGAACGCCGGAAAAATGCAGGTTCAGAATAAATCTCAAGATGGTTTTGCTTCGGGCATGTTAACATCGTGGGAGATCGACAAGAGCGGAATTATCGTCGGAAAGTTCGATAATCAAAAGAGAATGAATCTTGGACAGATCATGCTTGCTGAATTCAATAATCCGGCTGGTCTTATGAAAAGCGGCGACAGTATGTATGATATTTCCGGAAACTCAGGTGAACCAGTTATCACTTCAACTGGTGGAAATTCAACCATTAATACCGGTGTTTTGGAAGGATCGAATGTTGATCTTCCTGAAGAGTTTACAAAAATGATCGTTGCACAACGAGGATTTCAAGCCAACGCACGAGTCATTACAACAAGTGATGAAATTTTGAATGAAGTTGTTAATTTGAAACGATAAGATTGAATAACGGGCAGTCTTAAATGACTGCCCCGTTTCTTATTAATTCTGATTAAATATACTTCTAATTTCTCAACGAAATTAAAAACTACAATTACATATAAAATAAGGAGATTTATTTATGGCATTCTCAACAGGGGGTAGAATCAACACAAACATTAGTGCACAGCAGGCATATAGTGCATTAAATGAAATCAGCCGTGAACATGGCGTTCATCAACTACGGTTAGCGACTGGAAAACGTATCAACTCAGCATCCGACGATCCATCAGGATATGTAATCTCCAAAAAAATGGAAGGCCGCATGCGTGCAATGAGTGCCGGTGTTGATAACGTTGGAGACGCACAAAGTGTGTACGGTGTAGCAGAAGGGGGCTATCAATCGATCGCAGACATTCTTGTTACGATCAAAGAAAAACAAGCACGTGCTGCAAACGGCGCAATGGGAGCAAACGAACTTGATGCTATCGCATCAGAGATCAATTCGCTGGCAAGTGAAATAGATGATATCAATGCGCAGACAAAGTTCAATGGTGTTGGATTGTTCAAAAAACTTGCAGCTGATACGGCTTATTCAAAAACATTCCAAGTGGGCGAAGCTACAACTGAAATACTTAATGTTGGCTTTAGTGCAACATCAGGAGCTCTTGATCTACTGGGAGTAGCAGCAGGTGCAGTAACATCTGCGAATATTGCTACGTTAACAGCCGATGCCGGATTGAACACCGTCAGTACAGAAATTGGAAAGATTGGTGCTGCAATAAATAGATTGTCAATCAAAGAGACTAATCTGACCACGGCGATCACAAACACTGAAGCTGCCAAGAGTAGAATTATGGATGCTGATGTTGCCAAGGAACAGATCCAGGTGTCGAAGCTCCAGATTTTACAACAAACTTCAACGGCTCAGCTTGCACAGGCCAATTCGTCACCCCAAAATTTCTTGTCACTCTTCCGATAAGAATAAATAATGGGCGGTAATAAACTACCGCCCCGTTTTTCTTTTTATGATTGAATATGTTTTGAGAAGAAAAATACGCTAATAATTTATTGACAAAGAAAATGTTTCACTAACAAATCACGGGCAAGGAAGCCCAAAAACATATAAATCATTACATACATACAGGGAGGTATTTATGGCATT
>DMPG01000185.1:0-3007 GCA_003456055.1 Bacteroidota bacterium
TTATTCCAGAATCACAATTGTGGCTTGGCAAATCATTAATGCGTCAAAAAAAATACAATGACGCGATAAAAAAATATGAAGAGATCCTTTCCAAAGAATCGAACGTTGAAGATGAAATAGCAGGTGAGGCAGCCTATGAATTGGCTCAACATTATTTTTTCTTTAACAACTTTGTCGATGCAATAAAATATTACAACATCGCTGTTGAATTGGTAAGCGATGATGAATTACGAACACAGATTTATTTTCAAATAGGAAAAAGTCACGCAGCGTTAGAGCAGTATGATCTTGCTGAAAAAGCATATATCAATGCAGAAAAATTTTCGCCGCTCTATTCGTTTATTTTTCAATCTCAACTTCAGCAGATTAAAATGCACGCTTTTCAAAAGAACTTTTCGAAAGCGTTGGATGAACTGACCGAGATGCTCGATGATACAAAAAACACTGAATTTTTTTCCACAATCCATTTTGAAATTGCAACCACATTGGGATTGCAAGGAAAAGTAAGCGAATCGATTGAACGGTATCGGTATGTCGATACAGCATTTGCCAAAACGGATGATGCAGCGCGATCATATTTTGCAATTGCACAATATTATGAAACAGTTGAAATTAATTATGATTCTGCGCGAATTTCATATAATAAGGCAAAGAGTGAATTCCCTTCATCTGAAATAACCCCGGAAGCAATACGTAAGGCTGATATCTTTAATAAATATTCATCCTTAATTTTGGATTTGTCAAAATTTGATTCGCTCAAAACAAACGCACTTTTTGTGAAAGCACAATTTGATTCCGGAACTACTGCAATTCAACACGATTCTATAGTTTTGAAAAAAGATACTATTGCAATTGTTCGTGAAGATGCTAAAGTAAAAAAAATGACCAAGCCGGGCAAACAAGAAGCAAAAAAAGATACTGTCCAACTTTTTGATTCAACGGGAATTAAAGAATCGTTACAGCGACAATTATCGCATATAAAACTTATTGATTCACTGCATCGATCTATCGTTCGGACGAAATTTGAACTTGCCGGATTATTCTATCTTGAAATTCAAAATCCGGATTCTGCACTGGTTTGGTTCAACAATGTTGTGGCGAATGATCCAAAAAGCGAATTTGCACCACGCTCACTCTTTACAATCGCAGAAATTTACAGAGGAGCGAAGCAACAATCAAAAAATGTTCTTGATTCAATCTACAATATTATTGTTGAGCATTACCCTCTATCACCATATGCAAATGAAGCTAGAAAGAGTCTTGGAATTCCGATCATTGAAGCAGAAAAGGACACTGTCCTGGAATTATTTGAACGAGCGGAAGTACTTACCGATGGAAAAAAATACGATCAGGCTATAAGTATTTATAAAAAAATAGCGGACCAATTTACAACATCTTCACTTTCTGCGAAAGCATTATATACTGCAGGCTGGCATTATGAGAATTCTATAGTAAATAATGATAGTGCAATTGCAGTGTATAGACGACTGGTCTCTAGATTCCCCGTGTCTCAATTTGCGAATTCTGTTCGTGCAAAAATAACTGAATTTGATAATGAAATTAAACGAATTGAAGATGAAAAACTTCGAAAAATAGAAGAAACCAAAATAAAAGAACAACAAGAAAAAGAACAGAAACTATTGCTTGAGAAAAAAACAGAACAACCACCGACTGATTCACTTTCAACTCCAAAAAAATAATTATGAAGCAGGAAATTGTTCAAATTCATTCTTTAGAATTTCTCACGAATGAAATTTTAGAACTTACATTCATTTCAGATTATCTCTCTTCCGTCGCAAAACCTGGACAATTTATCAATATACTTGTGGGAGAACGGTATCCATTACTGCGTCGTCCGTTTAGCATCTTTAACGTTGAAGGGAATAAAATATCAATTGTATTCAATGTGATTGGAACTGGAACAAAAGCTCTTGCTCGCAAACGGAATGGAGATACGCTGGATGTTCTGGGACCGTGCGGGAATAGCTTCCTTTCTTTCATTGATGATTCATTTGACACTGCTGTTTTTGTTGGAGGCGGGATTGGAGTTGCTCCATTTCCATTCCTTACCAAACATTTTCCAACCGAAAAAAAAATTGTAACATATCTAGGCGGCAGACATAAAGAATTGATCATTACAAAAGGATTGAAGAATATTAAAATCTCCACTGATGACGGAAGTGAAGGTTTTAATGGAACAGTGCTCGATCTTATTAAGAAAGATTTTCAAGAGAATAATTATCGAAATATTCGTTTCTTCCTGTGTGGTCCTACAAGAATGATGAAAGCTGTTGCAGATTTTGCAAATGAAATTGGTATTGAATGTTTTGCATCACTTGAATGTGATATGGCGTGCGGAATCGGTTTATGTCAAGGATGCAATATTGAAGTCTTAGGCGGCGATAAGAAATACAAATTGGTTTGTAAAGACGGAACTATTTTTGATACTAAGACTGTCCGGTTATAATATGAAAGAATCATTTACACTTCGTAATGTTGAGTTTAAGAACAGAATTCTTGTCGCGTCCGGCACATTTGGCTACGGCGATGAAGTTCCAGATCTGGTTGACATTTCAAAACTTGGCGGCATTGTAACAAAATCTCTTTCGATGAAACCAAGAGATGGAAATCCCAATCCTCGAATTTCTGAAACGGCAAGCGGAATGTTGAATTCTATTGGTTTAGCAAATATCGGTGTCCATAAATTCATCAACGAAAAACTTCCCTTACTAAAGAAAACTGGTGCAGTTGTTATTGCAAATATCGCTGCCAGCACTGTTGAAGAATATTGTGCTGTTCTTGAACTGCTTGATGCACAAGAAGGAGTTCACGGTTTTGAAATAAATGTTTCTTGTCCAAATGTAAAAGAAGGCGGATTGAGTTTCGGAACCGATGTAAGACTTGTTTCTCTTATCACAAAAGAACTCCGAAAAAGAACTCAGAAACCGTTGATTATAAAACTGACACCAAATGTAACTCATATTTCGGACTTTGCGCGTGCCTGTGA
>DMPG01000185.1:3021-3202 GCA_003456055.1 Bacteroidota bacterium
CACGCGAAAACCAAAAATTGCAACAACAACGGGTGGACTTTCCGGACCAGCGATAAAACCAATCGCACTTGCAAAGGTTGATGAAACTTGTAACGCAGTTAAAATTCCTGTTATTGGAATTGGCGGAATAACATGCTGGGAAGATGCCGTGGAATTTTTTATTGTTGGTGCTTCAATGGTG
>DMPG01000261.1 GCA_003456055.1 Bacteroidota bacterium
ACCTATCTCGGATATTTGGCGATTACAGCCGCAGCATGGTTAATGTTACGATTTGTTGATAAGCGGCCGTTCATTTCTATCGGTTTAACATTAAAAGCAAATGCAGGGAAAGAATTATTCCAGGGAATATTCCTTGGTTCAGGAATGATGTCTTTAATTTTTATCATCGAATATTCGACCGGAATGGTGTATATCGAATTTCGAGATGTCACACTTCAACAAGGATTGATGGCTTTTCTTAACAGTGTCCTGCTCTATATTGCTGTCGGATACGGAGAAGAGTTCCTCTTCCGTGGTTATGTATTTCAAGTGTTTGTTGAAGGAACAAACAAAATTATTGCAACACTAACAATTGCATTGATCTTTGCATTTGCCCATTCAAAAAATCCCAATGTTTCGTTGTTCGGACTTATTAATGTAGGTCTGGCTGGAATTTGGTTGTCAATTGCATACTTTAAAACAAAAGCGTTGTGGTTACCGATAGGACTTCATATCTCATGGAATTTTTTTCAGGGATTTGTCTATTCGTTTCCAGTCAGCGGAACAACGTCCGAAAAAGATCAGATCGGCAAAGCAATTGTTACGGGTCCGGAATGGTTCACCGGCGGTGCATTTGGTCCTGAAGGGGGCGCNNCCTGCTGATTATTGGAACATTGGTTATCTTGAAATGGAATTGGATCACTTCTGCCGAAGGATTATGGAATTATGAACAATGGAAAGAAGTACGAAAGCAATCGTTAATCCCTCAAACGCAAGAACCTCCTCAGATCGTACTATGAACGCTGTAAAAAGATCATTGATCGTTACAATTTTGTTCACGTCAGTATTATCATCACAGTGGGTCACTTCGCCGGATTTTGACTTACTGGCTCGACGCGGGATCAATGCTGTTTACAATCTTGAATTTGAAAAAGCTGAGATAGAATTTTCCACATTGGCAAAAAATTATCCATCGCATCCTGCAGGAAAATTTTTTCTTGGTATGATCGACTGGTGGAAAATTTTGATGACGATCGATGATGAGTCCAGGGATGAAATTTTTTTTAATAAAATGGATGATGTCATCGAATTGTGTGATAGTATTTTGGAGAGAAATGAGAATGACGTTGCTGCACTCTTCTTCAAAGGGGGGGCACTCGGATTTCAAGGACGATTGCGGGCGAATCGGTATAGTTGGATAAAAGCTGCAAATGACGGACGACTGGCGTTGCCGATCGTTCAAAAGGCATATAAAATAGCCCCTGATAATTATGATATTCTTTTGGGAATAGGAATCTATAATTATTATGCGTCAACAATCCCTGAAAAATATCCGATTGTCAAACCTGTGATGGTATTTTTCCCGACCGGCGATAAACAAAAGGGTATTGAGCAATTAACAAAAGCATCGGAAAAAGCAAAATTTGCTTCCTTAGAAGCAAAATATTTTTTGTTGCAGCTTTGTTATAATTATGAACAGCAGTATGATAAAGCGTATGAACTTTCAACATCACTCTATAAAGAATTTCCAAACAATGTCGTATTTCATCGGTATGTTGGGCGTAGTTCGTTCGTACTTTCAAAATTCGGTGAATCAGCGGCGGTATTCTCTGCTATTAGTGACCGGTGTGATAGAAACGATCGCGGATATAGCAATTATGCAAAACGAGAAGCAATATATTATCTTGGTATGATCTCATTGAACTTGTCGAATTATGATCAAGCATTGAAATATTTTTATCAATGTGATGAACTATCGCGTGTCGTGGATAAAGAAGAAGGCTCTCCCTTTATGACAATGACAAACTTACGCATTGGTATGATCTACGATGTACAAAAGAAACGAAATTATGCAATCATGCAATATCAAAAAGTACAGAGGATGTCAAAGTTTGAAAATTCGTATGAACTTGCACAACAATATTTGAAGAATCCATATAACCAATGAACGATGTAACAATTTATATTATTCTTGCAGGACTTCTCGCATCCTCCGCTGAAATACTCGGTGGGGCATTCGTTGCGTGGAAACACGACATCTCTCGAACGATACAGGAATATCTTATTGCTCTTGGCGCAGGATTTTTATTAGCATTGGTTATGATCGACCTTCTGCCCGAAAGCATCGAGAATATTGGCAGTATAGCACCGCTCTGTATGTTGATTGGATTCAGTCTCATCCATTTTGTGGAACATACGATCGTTGAGCATCTGCATTTTGGCGAAGAGACACATACGCATGTTATGATCCCGACCATTGCAGGATATTCCGCATTTTGGGGATTGTTTATTCATGCATTTTTTGACGGTCTCGCTATCTCTGCCGGAATGTATTACGATCTTCCATTGGGGATTCTCATTTTTGTTGCAATTCTCCTTCATAAATTTCCCGAAGGATTAACGATAGCTTCGATCATGCTTGCATCACAGCAGACGCGAAAAACTGCATTAAAGGCATCGATCGGTATCGCCATTGCCACTATGCTCGGAATCTTTATGATCTTCTTTCTCCAAAATGTCGATCCGAAAATTACCGGATATGCATTTGCTTTTTCTGCCGGTGCAGCGTTGTATGTTGGTGCAAGCGATCTGATTCCTGAGATCAATCGATCGGAGAATAGGATTTTATCACTGGTCGTTTTTGTTGGAATGATGATGTATTACGGAAGCGCAATGCTTTTAAAAGGTATTCTTCCTCATTGAGCTCGAAAAAATATTTCCTTTAAATAATAAATCCCACGATTGCCGTGGGATTTATGGTATATGAGATTTTTATTTTAAGGATCTAAACATCAAATCCTATTGTAATGCGGTTGATGCTGCCGATCTTTCCAAGTGAAGTGAAACTATAATCAAGTCTAATTTTCTTTAATGCTAAACCTCCTCCAAATGCAAATCCTGCCATTCCTGCTGAAGTCCCGATCTTTAATTCTTTTCGTCGTTCATTGTTATATCCGAACCGAAAACGAAGAGCTTTACTTAGTGTCAACTCTCCGCCCACGGTGAAGAAGGTGAACGTGTCTAAAAATGAATCATGTTCCTCATTCAATTTATGGAAGTTAACATTCAGATGAAGCGGAAGGTGTTGAGGTTTTATTGTTCCGCCAATCTTAATTTCAAACGGAAGCGATTCTTTAGTGTTAATATATGGATCGAGCTGACTGCCAATATTTGTGATAGAAATTCCTAACGATATTGGGTCATCACCCGGGATCAAATATAACAATCCAATGTCAGCGGCAAGAGCAGATGAGTTTGCTTCAGCAATGGATGAGTAAATAAATTTTCCGGTGATTCCATAATAAAGATTCTCTTCAAAAGGACGAGCGAGTGTCAGCGATACGGCCATATCACCTGCATTGAACGTTCCGGTTTCAATTCCTTGATCATTGACTCCGGTGAATGACCCAAAACTGAAATAATTTACACCGATACCGACAATCCCAATCTCTTCAAATTCCTGAGTATAAGCAGCAAATCCCGACTTGAAATCGAGGAGATGGCTGGTGTAACCGAAAGCAGCAAGCGGAGCTGCCGAAGTTCCGATTGTAGCTGGATTATAGAAAATCCCTGCCGGATCACCGGTCATTGAAACAAAACTGCCCGCCATTGCAGAAGATCGTGCGCTCACATCGTTTTGAAGGAATTGATACGTCGGTCTGTCACCGGAAAATAGTGTTACAGGGTTGAGCAGAAAAGCGATTATTACAAAAAAGAAGTTCTGTCGCGTCATTGGTTCTCCATGATCAATATATTGAAGAGTTGTTATTGTGCGAACAATAAATGGTACAAAAACATAGTTCAACGGTATCAATATATCATGACACAATGTAATTATCTCCTGAATGAAATTCAATATTTTTATCTAAACTGAATTATTCCTATACTTAAGAGTATGAAACAATTCATAATACTTGTTATAACTATATTCCTCATTGGTTGTGCTGGTCAAAGGCTTCCCGAAGGCGGTCCGGCAGATTTGGCACCACCCCAGATCATTTCCGTCTTTCCGGAACCAAACTCAATTAATTTTACGGGTAATAGCATTGTGTTAGAATTCAACGAATACGTTGATCGACGTTCCGTTGAGAGTGCGATATTTATCTCACCCAGTATTGAAAACGCAGAATACGATTGGAGCGGGACTGAAGTAACGATATTTTTCAATCAAGAATTACGAAAGAATACAACCTACGTTGTTTCTGTTGGAACTGATGTTGTTGATGTTAGAGCAGGGAACAGAATGGCAAATGCTTTTTCTATCTCATTCTCAACAGGGGAGAAAATTGACAATGGAGCGATCTTCGGAAAAGTATTTGATGAAAAGCCGGATGGAGTGTTGATCTTTTCGTATCGTTTGAATGATATCAATCCCGATACATTGAATCCTGCAATTTCTAAGCCGGATTATTTGACACAAGCCGGATCAATGGGTGATTTTGAACTAACAAATTTAGCGGCAGGAAAATATCGATTGTTTGCTATTCGCGATGAATATAGAAATCTATTGTATGATCCTGAAACAGATGCTGCAGGAACGACTGATGATGTTTTGATCACAGATGTTGATACGGTGAAGTCCGGTATTAAATTCATCATTGCAAAAGAAGATTCCACTCCGCCAAGAATTACATCGGTTCAATCAACCGATATGCATCATATCAGAGTGCAGTTTAGTGAGCCTTTGGATTCAGCGTCAGTTTCGATAAAGAGCTTTCAGATCCTTGATACTGCTGGTCAAAAATCATTTTCCGTATTGAAGTATTTTCCGCAAGGGAGCCAATTTATTTCATTTATCGTTATCACCGATAAACAGACCGCTGACTCTTTGTATCTTTTAAAAGTAAATGGAGTGAAAGACAAATCCGGGTTTGTCATTAATCCTATTGCACAGGTAAAACTGTTCACCGGTTCAAGAGTACAAGATACGATTCCTCCGTCGATCGTATACTCAACAATAAAAGATTCTACCTCAACAATTTTTCCTGG
>DMPG01000294.1:0-7745 GCA_003456055.1 Bacteroidota bacterium
GTGTAGTTCGGAAACCACTGTGCTTTTTCTATTTTAAAACTTGTTGGGAAAACTTCCTGTCCGATAAATTTACCCCATCCAAATTTATCGATCTGTGTGAACGGATCGGAAAGATTGTTATACACGTTTCGCGCGCCGATTCCAAACTTGATTGTGGAGAGTTTACGCGAGTGTGTTGCCGATTGAAGAATATCGAATCCTGCGTTGATGAGGAGCGAACCGGGATTGATCAGTGATTCAGAACCGTAGTTTCTTCCGTTGTAGAAATAATATTGATCTTGTGCGGCAGAGAACTGAGAGAATGTGAATACACAANNTGGCGTTTAAAAACATGAACCATGAACCATGAAGCATTCAACCGTTTTCTGACTACGGTTTCCCTGTCAAGTCCAGCATTTTCATATTTGAATTTTTCAGATACGGTTTGAATTGCGGGTCTTCCAGTGAGCACAGTTTTTTCACAATATCGGCAACACGGTTTCCGTTTGCAAGAGCAGTTTCAATATCCTGCAGCAATTCTTCTGCGCGCGGCGTTCCGAGTTTTTTTCTCATCACCTGCAGTGTCAGCATCATGATCCCGAGCGGATTATTGATCTCGTGTCCGATCGTAACGGCAAGTTCCGTGATCGCCTTTTCGTGTTGATATTTTGAGAGTTCCTGTTGAAGCGCCGTGATGCGAAGACCGACGTTGATACGGGCAACCAATTCTTTGTCATTGAACGGTTTGGTCATGAAATCGTCAGCGCCGAGTTCCATTCCTTCGATCTTATCTTCGGCAGTATCGCGAGCGGTCAGCAGGATGAAGTAGGTGTATTTTAGTTCGGGATGATTTTTAATTTGTTTGCAGAACTCCGTGCCGTCCATTTCCGGCATCATCCAATCTGAAACGATCAAATGTGGGCGAACTTTTTCCGCGGCGGCAAGACCAAGTTTACCGTCTTCGGCAACGTGAACCTCGTAACCCAATACGGTCAAGCGTTTTTCGAGGAAAGAGCGGATATAGTTGTCGTCATCGACGACAAGAATTTTAATTGCCATACGTTACGTTTCGTTATTGGGTAATAAAGGCTTAATAAATATAACCTTTTCCCTGTCAAGTGCAACTGTTCCGGCCGGTGCCCCCTTAGGCTTATGGACGAACTTTCGTTCGGTCATTGCGACCGGTACATGTTTTGCATTTTTCATTTTACTGTAATACGCCGCAATGGATGCTGCTTGTTCTATAGCTTTTTTTGATGGTGCTCCCTGAGCGCTGCCAAGTTTCAATATAACATGCGAACCGCTTGAACCTCGTGCGTGGAACCACAGATCGTTCGGTTTGGCAAATTTAAACGTCAACAGATCGTTGTTTGCACTGTTCTTGCCTGCATAGACAGTAAAACCGCCTTCGACAGTAAAAATCTTAAAAGGTGGCAGTTCTTCTTGTTCTTTTTCAGTCATATACCCAAGTTCTTTAACCATTCCACCATAAGAGTGTAAGTAATTTTTCCATAAAATGCTCTCATTGATGCCGTTAGATTTTTCGATCAAGTCCTTAAGCGATGACTCTCTTTTTTGAAGAATTACCAGCCGCAGTTGGGATTCTTCTTTGGCGGTCTTCGCTTTCTTCGCTTTCTCATAGAATCGTTCTGCATTCTTTTGCGGTGAAAGGGAAATATCCAGCGGTATCACGACATCTTCATTGTTAGCATACGTGTTTTCCAGTGTAACGGATTTTAACCCTTTGGTTACAACATGAAGATTTGCCGTTAACAAATTTGCGAACAATTGATACTGCTCCGCTCGCGATGATTCCGAAAGTTCAGTCTCAACGGCTCGAATGGTGCGTACCGTTTTTTCCAATTCTTTTGTGAGCCACCCAACGATCTCTCGTTTCTTTTGAATGAACGAAGAAGTTGACCGCTCGAAGCTGATGAATTTTTGAATGCCGATGAAGATATCATCGTATGGTTCCATTCGATATGAAGCAAGATATGTAAGGGGCAATAACGAAAAACAGACGGGTGATTGTTCATCAAAATTAACAACCGGTGAAATATTTGTTAACGACAATACTTCCCGAATTTTTTTTTGTGCGGCTTCATACAGATCGGCTGAACCAATGCCGAACAGAATTTCATTTGCGAGAACCGTTCCAAGTTTTGGAACAGCTTTTTTCAATGCCTTTAGCACATCATCATTCTTGGAAAATTCTGATTGAAAAGATTCCTTCTCCGGCAGTATATCATCAATAGTTATCTCACGTTCTGCTTTTTGCAGACCGCGCGTTGTTAAGAGTAATTCTTTCCTATTCAAGAACGCGTCGAGGATCGTTCCGTGTTCATCGCACACCATCACGTTTGATTTCGACGCGAACATATCAATGCACAACCATTGGTTACCGGATGTTTTACAATAGACCGTTCTATCCGCCGCACTGATATAAACCGACTCGATATGCTTATCAATGAGTGAAGGGAAGAGATCGACAGAATTTTTTCGTTGGCGGAAAACCCCGCTTCGCGCAACGATATAATTCTCCCGCGCGGTGCAGGAAATTGTGATCGTATGAGGCTCCGGAGCGTACAGCACAATAGAAAGTGTATTCTTATCCTGCGAGTAGACCTCCGCAATGACGGTGTGTGCGTACCGTTGGTGCAATAGTTTTGCAGTATGAAGAAGAGTAAAATAATTTGAGATCATAGGAAAAGATACGAAAAGAGAGATGGAGTTGCTTTAAAACAAACGTGCCCAAACAGAGTTTGGGCACGTTTGTTACTTATTGTCCGATTTATCGGGGAAATATTTTGTTCACCTCTTCCGCTTTTTTCTTTATCTCTTCAAATGTAACGCTCACAGTGGAGCCTGGCATAATCCACACTTCGGTTTTCTCCCCAAGCTCGGCATTGAGTTTGTCGGACATTTGTTTTATCTCTCCCTGCTTTTGTTCAATTGCTTCTTTGTTGGCGGCGGAAAGCCTTCCCTGCAATGTTGTCTTATTCTGTTCTATGGTGCTTACCAATGCAGCAATCTGGTTTTTCATTTCTGCGGCATTCGACTTTCCCATGTGGTGGTCCTTCTCCAGCTCTTGCAGATCACTCTGCACGTCATTGATCTCATTAATGCTGTTGTTCAGCTCCTTCAGCAGTTCATCATACGCTGCGCGGACAGGCTTGAACTCTTCCCATCCCGGTTTGTCTGACCGGATGTTCTGTCCAACCGGCAGGCTTGCCACAATTGCCTCAAACCTTTTTTTGAGATCGGCAATAACAGGCAGAGATGTTTTTAATTTGTCCGCTGTGGTGATAATTTTCTGCAGGGAAGAGAGCATTTCGGGAAATGGTTCTTTTGTAATGCCGAACTGAGCAGACAGGTAATCATAACCGGTCTGCTGTTCGCTCCTGAAGGTTTCTATTGAAGCGACTATCTCATTTATTTTCCGCTCTGTGTCATTAAAGTTATTGCGGATTTCCGTATTTCTGTAAAACGTGTTACAACCGGTCAGCAAAAAAGTTGATAACAACGATAGAGCAACTACTGCATTCCTAATGGGGATTCTTGACATATACAATCCTTTCTTATGATTGTGATTGTAATTACAATGTGGTTAGTGATATAAAAACAAATACGGTTCCTCCGTTATGGTTAGCCGCAAAATTCCAAATTTTGAACAATATGCTTTTTTTTATGTTATTTTGCATCAAAAGAATTTAACTATTTTTTTAACCGCAGCAGTCCCTTTCACCTTGATCCCATTCTGGCAAGTTGAGGTCGGAACAGTAAGGAAATAAAATTGCAATTTGTTTGGTTATGAAACGGTGTTGAAATATAAGATCGGAGATGAGATCAAAGTGAAAGAATTGGACTTTAAACTCCCCAGCTAAGCATTCTTTAATGATATTGAACGTAAATATTTGTAAACTTTAGTAATCAACTATACAACAATGGTTAGAGTTTGTATTTAACCTTGTTCACTTTAGGAAATAAAAGCCTCTGTTTTTTATGAAAACTCTATTCGTAAAAACCACTCTTATTTTTTTATCATTACTTTTGGTAAGCACAAAATTATATTCGCAATATCCCCGCTATATAAATATTTTCAATTATTCCACTGACGCCCGACAAGCTGCTATGGGAGGAGATAGCCAAGGATCATTAGATGGACCATCATATATTTTTCCAATCAGGGAAATTATGTCGAACAATACCATCTTGAGTTCATTTTCCATTCGTCCTCCAAATTGGAATTCGGCTGATTTTTTACCGTTTCACACCATTGGAATACAGAAAGATTTTGATTCATCAATTACGGCGGGTGCATATATCGCCCGCAATACTTCCGGTATTCAAATTCCAATTTCTCAAAATGTTTCAACATTTCACGGTAACGTTGAACCGTATCAATTATATGCTGTGGGGTTTGTAAATTTTCTTGTTGATGAGGATCTGTCGATTGGATTGGCCGGAAAGCTATATTCCGGCAATAACAGTCCGTTCATTCTCATAGGATATTCACAAAGCGGAGAAGGACGTGTCCAAGGAACGGCATACATGGCTGATATTGCAATTCAAAAACGATTTACTCTAATCAATGAATTGAACGAACGAAAAATAATTTTTTTACGCGCAGGTCTGTCGAATTTGGGAACATGGATCAGATATACTGATGATCTGATATTTCAAGTTCCAAGATCATTTCATATAGATGTGATCTTATATAAGCAGTTTGAATTATATTCTCTCATGTATAACGGACACACTCGTATGGTTCTAAATGCTGTCTCTGATGATGAACGGTATTATGTTAATACAGGAATGGAAGCGGGATACAAGAATATTTTGTTTGGACGAGTTGGAATGTTTTTGAACCCGTATGCGTCTCTTTTCGGAAGCAAAAATTCTCCACGGTTCACGTTTGGTCTTGGGTTAAAATTAAAGAACCATAGTGTATCAGAACGATCACGCTTCCAGCTAACATTTGATTTTGCCGCAGTTCCTCTCACCAAGGCGGACTATCCCACATTGATTTTACGAGAAAATACATTTAATTACATTTTTTCAACATCCCTTATATATCCAATATCATGGAGTGAACCATTTTAAATTCAGATAAGCCACCTTTGTTGCTACCATCTCTTTGAAAATCCAATTTTACTTGAATAATAGATACTTTATGAAACCTTCATTCTATTGTAAAATACTACTTCTATTAATGTTGATAATTCCAGAATTATCATTTGGACAGCCGTATGACGAAAGAAAAGAGCAAATATTTAAATATCCAAATGGCAATATAAAATCTAAAGGATTTGTTATTCAATACAAAGATGGAAGTTTAACGCAAGATGGTAATTTTGTAAGTTTTTATGAAAACGGACAAATAGAAAGCAAAGGTAGTTTTCTTTATGGTTATAAATATGGCAATTGGACTACTTGGTCTAATCAAGGACAAATAATTAGATCGTCGAATTATATTGAAGATATTCCTAATGGCACAGATTCTGTTTGGTTTCAGAATGGTCAATTAGCAGTGGCAATGATTTTTAACAATGGTATTCCTGACGGGAAATATTATGAAGGGTTTGATAATGGTAAAACTAAAATGCATGGAAAATATTTGTTAGGAAAACCTGTTGGAGAATGGAAAACTTGGCACCAGAATGGAATGATTGCTCAAATATCAAATTACAAAGACAGTTTTCTACATGGTAAATTAACCTCTTGGTATGAAAATGGGAAAATACAGGATGAAATGTATTTTAATAAAGGAAATATACAGGGGACAAGAACTCTTTGGTATGAAAATGGAAATAAACTTCTTGAAGAAGAATGGAAAATGAACAAATTAAATGGCCTTCGTAGAAGTTGGTATGGAAACAAAAAAATTGAATCTTCTGTTATGTGGAAAGATAGTCTTAAACACGGTAAAGCAGAATTTTGGCATGCCAACGGCCAAAAAAGTGAAGAAAGAGAGTTTAACAATGGAAAAATAGTAGGCGCAGTAAATCAATATTATGAAAATGGTAAACCGAAATTATTTCAGCAATTTTCAAATGGTGCTGAGGATGGTAAATTGAACTCTTGGTATCCAAACGGAAAGGTTGAAGATGAATGTGAGTTTAAGGATGGAAAGATTTATGGCAAAAGGAAGAAGTGGCATGAAAATGGTAAACTGTTTATTGAGGAATACTATCTAAATAATAGTCTTAATGGTAAAAGAACGCTGTGGTATGAAACGGGTCAGCGGTGGAAAAGCGAAAATTGGACTGATAGTTTACGAGATGGGACATTCATATCATGGCATAAGAATGGGAAAAAACAGGGTGAAATAAATTATGTAAAAGGTCAAGAAATAGGAACATTCCACTTGTGGCATGATAATGGACAAATTGAAGTTGAGGGATACTATAACTATGGGAAGTTAGATGGTGTTCACAAAGGATGGTATAAAAATGGAGACGTTGAATTCGAACATTATTTCAAAGATGGAAAACGCGAAGGGAAAAGTTTTGATTGGAATGAAAAAGGTGTTGTAAAAGAAACAATCTATAGCGATGGAGTTAGAATTAAATAGAAGTATACAGTTATTCATGATAATAAAATAAAAAATCCCAAACACTCTTTGGGATTTTTTGTCTTAACTACTCATTTACTTAAATACTTCTCCACTCAACCCGTTCCGTTCAATAGCCAGAATCCAACATCGACCCACTTTCCGAATTTATTTCCCACCTCCGGAAAATGTCCTACCTTTGTGAATCCGCATTTCTCATGTAATTTTACGCTCGCTTCGTTTGGCAGAGATATTCCGCCGATGATAACGTGATACTTTGGTAAGAGTAACGAGAGTAATTCCGAGTAGAGTTTAAAACCAATCCCTTTGCCGCTCGATCCGTTTCGTAAATAAATGGTCGATTCGACAGAGCTATCATACGCTTTTCGATCCCGGAATTTGGAGGCATATGCGTAACCAATGACTTGATTGTTTTCTTCGTAGACAAGATATGGGCCTATTCTTTTATAGGTCATCATTCGTTTTGCAATGTCAACTGGTGTTATCGGATCGAGTTCAAATGTAACGATCGAGTTCAGAATGTAGTAATTGTAAATCTCCGCTATTGTAGCGGCATCTGAAACATGAGCTTCTCTGATCATTCATTTCCCCGTACACATTTCTCGTAAGAAAAAACAAGATTTTTCTCCCGCTAAAGCAGGATCGAAATGACAATGACTGAAATATTTTCAAATCAACTACTCAAATACTTCATGACTCATTTATTCCACGACTTCTTACTTCTTCCCCTTATTATACTCCACCGCCGCTTTCACAAAATCTCTGAACAACGGATGCGGTGTAAGCGCGCGGGATTTCAATTCGGGATGGAACTGTCCTCCCACGAACCAGGGATGATCTTTCAGTTCCGCAATTTCCACCAGATTATTATCCGGTGATGTTCCGCTGAAGACCATTCCATGTTCGGCAAGCACTTTTCTAAATTTATTGTTCACCTCATAACGATGACGGTGGCGTTCGTAGATCAATTCTTTTTTATATGCGGCATACGCTTTTGTTCCTTTTTGCACTGCGCACGGATATGCGCCAAGCCGCATAGTTCCACCCATATTTTTGATATTCCGCTGATCTGCCATCATATCGATCACGTTATATTTTGTCTTTTTAAATTCAGCACTGTTTGCACCTTTCAACCCGCAGACATTCCGTGCAAATTCGATAATGGCGCACTGCATTCCAAGACAGATACCGA
>DMPG01000294.1:7779-8214 GCA_003456055.1 Bacteroidota bacterium
GCAACAAGCAATCCGCTAATATCACCCAATAATTCTTGAACATTGTGTCCGTCAAGTTCTTCCGCGCGTATCCATTTCACATCCACGGCAACATCATTCTCTGCTCCGGCGTGAATGAATGATTCCGTGATGCTTTTGTATGCGTCTTTAAGCTCAGTATATTTTCCAACGAAACCGATCGTTACTCTGTCTTTTGGTTCCTTTACGCGGTGAACGAATCGCGTCCATTTTCGAAGATCGGCTTTGTTTGCTTTGATGTTCAATTTTTCCAGAACGATCTTGTCGAGTCCTTCTTTTTCAAAATGCAGCGGAAGTTCATAGATGGTCTCCACATCACGTCCTTCGATCACCGCTTCGGTTTCTACGTTACAAAAAAGTCCGATCTTTTCGCGCACTTCGCGCGACAAACGCTTTTCCGTTCGGCAGATGAGAATA
>DMPG01000229.1:0-1485 GCA_003456055.1 Bacteroidota bacterium
ACAACTTTAGCTCCTTCGATCGCAGCAATCTCTTTTACTTGTTCAACATAATTATTTCCTGTCGAAATCTCTTTTTCGTGTACGTTGCAGACATACATGACCGGTTTATTTGTCAACAAATGCATGTCACGCATAAATATCTTTTCTTCATCATTATGAACCTGAACGTATCGTGCAAGTCGTCCGGTAGCAAGATGATCTTTCACCTTAATATAAAAATCAAATTCAGGACGTGCTTTTTTGTCGTTCTTTGCGCGATGTTCGGCATCCCGAGCTTTCTTTTCGATCGTTTCAAGATCTTTTATAATCAATTCTGTTTCAATAACTTCAATATCACGTTTGGGATTAACACTTCCATCGACATGGATGATATTCGGATCATCAAAACAACGTACAACATGTGCTAAAGCATCAACATCACGAATGTGAGAAAGGAATTGATTTCCGAGACCTTCACCTTTGCTTGCACCTTTAACAAGTCCGGCGATATCAACAAATTCAATTGATGAAGGGACGATTTTTTTTGAATCGTACAATGATACAAGTTTATCGATCCGTTCATCGGCAACAAGCACAACGCCCACATTCGGTTCAATGGTACAGAAAGGATAATTCGCTGCTTCTGCTCCAGCCGCAGTGATTGCATTAAAGAGAGTTTCTNNATTCGGAAGCCCGACAATACCGCAATTAAAACCCATTTTTTAAATACCAATTAACAATGATCAAAAAACCAAAACAAATTTGGAGTGAATTGTATTTAAAGATACGGAATATTTGCAGGGCATCCAAAAAATGAATCGAGAAGTTTTTTATAATCCCCGTGAAATAGTTGTTGCATAATTATTCATCATTCTGTATATTTATGCAAATGAAAAAACGCATATCCATTGTTGGTGCTTCAGGTTATTCTGGCACAGAACTTTTAAAGCTCCTTCTTCAACATTCCAATGTTGTAGTAACACACGTTTTTGCTAATTCATCTGCGGGGAAACGAGTCGACGAACTTTATCCACAATTTCGTTCAATAACAAATCTCGTTTACGAAGAATACAATATTGACAACGTTAAAAACGACGATCTTGTCTTTATTGCTCTTCCTTCGGGTGAAGCAATGAATTTTGTTCCTGATTTAATTGATGCGGGAAAAAAAGTGATAGATCTTGGCGGAGATTTTCGTCTTCAGGATACTCAACTCTATACTAAATATTATAAACATGAGCATAAAGCCGCTAAATATCTTTCAAAAGCAGTATATGGATTACCCGAGTGGAACAAACAGAATATCCAATCGGCTCAATTGATTGCAAATCCGGGATGTTATGTTACTAGTGCGCTGCTTCCCCTTCTTCCTTTAGTGAAAGAGAATCTTATCGAAGCAACGGGGATCACTATTAGTTCGCTTTCAGGTGTTTCAGGTGCAGGCCGAAGTTCATCCGTTGATTTTTCATTTACCGAAGTAAATGAGTCGGTAAAAGCATATAAAGT
>DMPG01000229.1:1619-5003 GCA_003456055.1 Bacteroidota bacterium
TATTCCAATGCACCGTTTGTCCGTCTAATCGGAAATGCTGTTCCGGAAATTAAACATGTTCAATACACAAATTTCTGTGACATCGGCTGGAAAGTGTACGAACGGAACAATCAGATCATACTCCATTCAGTAATCGATAATCTTGTCAAAGGGGCTGCAGGACAAGCAGTCCAAAATATGAATTTGGTTTTTGGATTTGAAGAAATTGAAGGATTGATGTAAATATATTTTACGTTAATCGTCACCCTAAAGGTGACGGTTATCATTTTAAGGATTACAAATAATGAAAACATACAAATATAAAAAAATTGAAGGTGGTATCTGTGCACCACAAGGGTTCCTTGCTGCAGGTGTTCGCGCAGGAATTAAAAAATCGAAAAAAGATATCGCATTGATCTATTCTGAAACTCCGGCAGTCTCTGCAGGAGTTTTTACCCAAAGCACAACCGTCGCTGCTTGTGTCACTCTCGATAAACTTCATTTAAAGAAATCTAAAACTACACAAGCAATTCTTATCAATAGCGGAAATGCAAACGCATGTACGGGCGAACGCGGAATGATGAATGCGAAACAATCTGTAGCTACAACAGCATCAGCACTTGGTATCAAAGAATCTCAAGTTCTGGTATCATCAACTGGTGTTATCGGACAATTTTTGCCAATGGACAAATTGACCCACGGAATTTATGAGGTTGTAAAACATTTACGAACTGACGGAAATAGTGATGCTGCAGAAGGTATCTGTACCACCGATACATTTCCAAAAGAATATGCAGTTGAGTTTGAACTCTCCGGCGTTCCTGTCCGTATCGGCGGAATTGCAAAAGGTTCTGGAATGATTGCGCCAAATATGGCAACAATGCTTGCATTTGTATCAACCGATGCTAAAATCTCGCATCAACTATTGAAGAAAGCATTCAAAGAAGCCAATGATATGTCATTCAACCGCATTACCGTCGATGGCGATACAAGTACGAATGATATGTCAATTATTCTGGCAAATGGTAAAGCCGAAAATAAAGAGATCAAAGAAGGAACTGTAGATTACAAGAAATTTTATTCTGCACTCGAACATGTATTGATCGTACTTTCAACATTGATCGTAAAAGATGGTGAAGGTGCTACAAAATTTGTTGAGATCACCGTTGCCGGAGCAAAAACAAAACAGGATGCTGAAATTGCAGGACGCACAATCTGTAATTCTCCTCTTGTAAAAACCGCAATCCATGGTGAAGATGCTAATTGGGGAAGAATTCTTGCCGCTGCCGGCAGATCGGGAATATCATTCAATCCTGCTAAAACTGAGATATTTTTTGATGATCTAAGAATTCTTGGAAAAGATTACGATATCAGTTTTTCTGAAGAGAGAGCAAAAAAGATCCTTCAACAAAAGGAAATAACTATTACTGTTGATCTGCATAATGGAAAACACTCGGCAACATTCTGGACGTGTGATCTATCGGCGGAATATGTTAGAATAAATGCTAGTTATAGATCTTAAATTGCAAGATTACAAAATTTCATGATTCCAATATTTTTTTGGGAGAGTATTGTATGGCAATTCAACGATTTGAAGAAATGAAAGTGTGGCAGGATGCAAGGATTCTTACAAAAAATATCTATTCATTAACCCAGAACAAATATTTTAACAAAGATTTTGGTTTAAGAGATCAAATTCAACGAGCAGCGGTCTCAATTATGTCAAATATTGCTGAAGGTTATGAAAGAGATAGCAACAAAGAATTCGTGAAATTTCTTGGTTATTCGAAAGGTTCCGTGGGTGAAGTCAGAAGTTTATTATATGTAGCGTTGGATCAGGAATATATTTCTGAAATGGAATTTAACAATTTGAAAGAATCAGCAACGAATATCTCTACCCAAATTGCAAATTTTATAAAATATCTCCGCAAAAGGGAAAATACGACAAAATGACAATCATGTTATTTTGTAATCTTGTAATCTTGTTATTTAATATTTTTTATGGGACAGACCAAAGAAGAAATACTCATCGAAGCTCTTCCCTACATCCAAAAGTACGAGGGAAAAACGTTTGTCGTTAAGTACGGCGGAGCAGCGCAGACTGAAACCGAATTGAAACAACGGTTTGCTAAAGATGTGACAATTCTGAAAAAAATTGGAATCAATATTGTCATCGTTCACGGTGGCGGTAAAGAAATTACTGATATTGCTTATAAACTCGGTATTGAAACTCAATTCGTAAATGGGCATCGGTTCACAGATAAAAAAATGGTGGATGTCGTGCAAATGGTCCTTGCCGGAAAGATCAATAAGGAGATCGTAAATCTCATCAATCAAAATGATGGTGAATCGGTCGGTATCAGTGGTGTCGACAACAATCTTTTGACCGCTGAAAAATATTTTGAGGATGGAGAAGATATCGGACTGGTGGGAAAGATCGTTGACGTGAATATCCCGTTCCTTAATATGTTCCTTACGCACAAATTGATGCCGGTGATCGCACCGTTCGGCGTTGGAACCGACGGGACAATCTATAATGTAAACGCGGATCTGGCAGCAGCGGCAGTTGCTTCTGCGCTTAAGGCCGAAAAATTAGTTTATCTGAGTGATGTGGAAGGTGTCATTGCAAATAAACAGCTTGTTTCGACATTAACAGAACAAAATGCCCGTGAATTATTCGGAGATGGAATCATCAGCGGCGGAATGATCCCAAAAGTAAAATCTGCATTTTCAACGCTGCACGCCGGAGTGAAAAAAGTTCATATGATCGATGGAAGAAAAAAGCACTCTCTCCTTCTAGAAATTTTTACGGATGAAGGAATTGGAACAGAGCTTGTACTTTAAGTAATTATATCTGTTTCAAGATTGCAAAATTACACGATTATCAAAAAACTTTAAATTCTGTAATCTTGAAAATAATCTTATAAAACGATGAACAAAGATTTTTTATCCATAGCCGAATTAACGAAAGAAGAAGTTTTTGAACTTCTTATCCTTACCGATTCATTGAAAGTGCAAAAAGATGTAAAACCACTTTCCGGGAAAACGGTTGCAATGATATTCCAAAAGCCGTCACTGCGAACTCGAGTTTCATTTGAGGTTGGTATCATTCAACTTGGCGGTAATGCAATTTTCTTAACGGATGAAGCAGTTGGTCTCGGAGTTCGCGAATCAGCTGCGGATGTAGCAAATGTACTCTCACGATTCAATGATGCGATCATCGCCCGAGTATATGATCATCAATTATTACATGATCTTGCACAGTACGCAACCGTTCCGGTGATCAATGCACTTTCCGACCTTTCTCATCCTTGTCAAATACTGGCCGATCTGTACACAATTCGACAGCATAATAAATTGAGAGACCATTTTAAAATTGCTTATGTGGGTGATGGAAACAATGTC
>DMPG01000229.1:5035-5206 GCA_003456055.1 Bacteroidota bacterium
GAATTTTTGATAAAGCAATAAAAGCAAAAGTGAGCAAGATCGAGATCATTCGCGATCCGAGAAATGCAGTGAACAAAGCAGACGTTGTCTATACCGATAGCTGGACGAGTATGGGAAAAGAGAAGGAAAAAACGAAGCGTATTTTTGATTTTTGGGAATATCAGGTAAACT
>DMPG01000366.1 GCA_003456055.1 Bacteroidota bacterium
GTTGTTGGATGAATGACAAAAACTTCAGGTGTGTGGCTCGCCTGAAACTTGTCGGCGATAACGTTATTAACATCTTTCAGAATGGGAAATCCAAAATTCTGTTCTAGTGCATGTTCCTTAATATCTTCCGGTGTCTCGGCTTTGTTGGAATTGATTCCAAGGATCGTAACGTTTTTATTGTTGTAATCGTTGTACAATGAAACCATTCTTTCATTGTATGCATTGGAAACCGGACATTGCGTGGATATAAACATTAGAACAATTGCTTTCGAGTCTTTATAGTCATCGATCGATATTTTTTTCCCGTTATAGTCATTCAAAGAAAAATTATCAGCCGCTGATGGTGTTCCTGCAGAGATGATTCCTACAGTAAAGAGTATAGACAAAAATAGTTTTTTCATAAAGCTCCTTTATTATTAGATACTATATTTTTGAATAATGTCATCTGGAATTATTTCTGATCGTTCTGTCTGAAGATTGATCATTGTGTATTCAAATATTCCATCCACACAGATCTTGTTGGTTTCTTTCCTCACTATTTCAAACAGCACATTCACGCCATTAGTTCGTACCTCATGAATCTGTGTCTTAACAATTGCAACATCGCCAAGTTTCATTGATCGTTTGAAATGCATTGTGCACCCGCTGACTACCCACCCGAACCCGCGGGCAATGAATTGCTCCATTGACATACCGTAAAATCGAATCATTTGATCATATCGTGCAGCAAGGACATAGTCAAAATATTTTGAATTATGAACATGATTGTTCATATCGATATCGTCAGGTCTTACTGTGATTTCTGTTTCAAATTTTTGATAAGCCATGGTTACTCGCAAAGGTGCAGAGACGCAAAAATGCTAAAAATTAATCATATNNAAAGGCGCAGAGACGCAAAAATGCTAATAAAATTACTCATTTAGATTGTTTACAATTCTTGTGATGCCGTTTTTAATGAGAATCTCATTAAAATTTATTAGTAACCCCAGTCTTTTATCAGACAATTTCAAATAGGTCAACAATTGCTTTTTATGAACAGGAAGTATCTGTTCAACGGATTTTAGTTCCACGATAACTTTGTCTTCAATTAGTAAATCAAGCCGTAGAGAATTGTCGAATCTTACGCCGTCATATACTATTCGCACTTCAATTTGTTGTCTAAATTCAAGACGACGTTTTTCAATTCATAGACATAAATATCTTCATATACTGACTCTAACAATCCGGGACCAAGTTTTTTGTGAATTTGGTACGCGATATCAACTAATATTTTTGAGAGATTATTCTCAGTCATATTATATAGCAAGTGTTTTAAAAATTCATATTTGAACCTTGGCGACTTTGCGTCTTTGTGAGAGACATCACTTCCAGTTCTTCAAAAATTCAACGAGCAAACGGACCCCGGCACCGGAACCTCCTCGAGGAATGTAGTCCTGACTTTCTTCAAGAATAACGGTTCCGGCAATATCAAGATGAACCCACTTATAATCACCGATGAATTTTTTCAAGAACCAACCCGCGGTGATTGCACCAGCCCATCGTCCGCCGACATTCTTAACGTCTGCGACATCGCTTTTGATCAATTTTTCATATTCATCGTACAACGGCAATTGCCAAACGCGGTCATATGTTTTATCTCCGGCTGTTGAAAGTGCATCCATGACTTGTTGATCATTTCCCATCATTCCGCTGGCGTAATGCCCAAGAGCTACTACACACGCGCCAGTGAGTGTTGCAAGATCGATCACAACATCGGGCTTGAATGTTTCAGCATATGAAAGCGCATCAGCCAGGATCAAACGTCCTTCAGCATCGGTGTTATCAACTTCCGATGTTTTTCCATTATAATGTCTTATGATATCTCCCGGCTTCACTGCCGAACCGCTCGGCATATTTTCAACGGAAGGAATAAGTCCGACGATATGTCGTTTTAATTTCAGACGAGAGACAGCGTCAAATGTTCCAATGACTGCTGCTGCGCCTCCCATATCCATTTTCATTTCCGCCATTCCGGCGGATGGTTTTATGGAAATCCCGCCGGTATCAAACGTAACCCCTTTACCAACAAGAGCGATCGTTCCATGTTTTTTGAATTGTTTTCCATATTCAAGCGTAATAAATCGAGGCTCTTTCTCACTTCCTTTGCTGACTCCAATTACGCCACCCATTCCAAGCTGACTAATTTTCTTTCTATTAAATACTGTAACGGAAAATCCTGCTTTTTTCCCTATCCGAATTGTTTCCTTCGCTAATGTTTCAGGATAAATTTCACTTCCGGGAGCATTCGTTACATTGCGAGCGTGGATCGTTGCCTCAGCAATGACCTGTCCTGTATGAATTCCGCTTTGAATGCTTTTTATGTTTTTTGAAGTTGTGCAAAGTGTAATAGAAGTTAATTTCTTTCCATTCTTTTCTTTGGATATATATTTATCATATTTATATAACGACAGGAGAGAGGCTTCTGATATTGCAACAGCAAGTTCTTCGGAGGAAAATGATGAAATAGATTCGATCTCCGAAATGTCAAATACTGCGGAACCTACTTTGAGTGCTTTTGCTTTCTTGGCAGCAGTTGCAGCCACCCGGCGTATTTTCTCGATGGTAAGTTTTTTAGACTCACCTAATCCAATAATGAACAATCGTGAACTTTTTTTACTATTTGTATAAACGAACAGTGTTTCGCCTTCTTTTGCTGAAAAATCCTTCGATGCAAATGCAGAATTAACGGAAGGATCAAATGCTTCCGTTAACACTCTTGATGATTGATTGAATAATTTCTCATCTTGAAAAACAAATGTGGCAATAAACTCTGATGAAATGGAACGAATTGCTGATCGAACTGATTTGATGATCACTGACTACTCCTGATATTTAAATAAATGTTCAAAATCTAGCGATGGTTATCTTCAATTTTATAATACCTTTGCAATGTTTATTCCAAAAATATTTTTGCTTTTTCTATTACCATTTGAACGGCTTCCTGCAATGGAAGATTCTTTACTCTCGCCCCTGCTGCATTTTTGTGCCCGCCGCCATTGAATTGTTTTGCAAGCATATTCACATCAAAATCTCCTTTTGAACGGAAACTAATTTTTACTCCATCGTATAATTCTACAAACACTAAACCAACAATAACTCCTTTAACGGATAACCCATAATTAGTAAAATTATCAACATCTGCTTCTTTAGTATTTGTTTCAGAAAAGACCGAACGGGGAATGACCATTGTACATATTTTTCCACCACCATGAAGTTCAATGCCTTCCAGCGCTTTTCCTAAAAGGTGAAGTTTATTGATTGGGCCATTCTCAAAGATTTCCTGATAGATGNNTAAGCAGTTCAGCGGTGATTGTATGTGTTTCAGAGTCTGTTTTAGGGAATTTAAACGATCCGGTATCGGTCATAATCCCGGCGTAGAGTGCCTCGGCAATTGGTTTTGTAATGGATGATGCATCGGTATGCGTAAGAATTCGATATAGTAATTCACCCGCTGCGGGAACTTCGGTATCAATCACATATAGATCAGCGAATGGTTCTTGTTCAAGGTGATGATCAATGCAAATTTTGTAGGCTTTGCTTTTTTTCACAACCTCTGCCATTGCGCTGAATCGTTTCAGAGAGTTGGTGTCTACAACACAGAAGCATTCTGTATTAAGGATATGATGATCAAGATTTGAAGAATATGTCTCGACAGGAAATAATTTTGTGAGAAACAAGAGATTATCAGGTGTCTCACTTTGGTTGATGATCTTTACTTTTTTCCCTTTATTACGAAGGAAACAGGCAAGAGCAACCTCGCTTCCAATTGCATCTCCATCCGGGTTAACATGGGTAGTGATAACAAATGAATTCTTTGATTCGAAAATATCTTTTAATTGTGAGAATAATTCTTTCATCCGTATAAAATATGAAAAAATGAGACGGCTTCAAAGATGAGAATGATCTTTAAAACACAAATGCCCGAATTACTTCAGGCATTTGTCGTTACTTTGTTTCTATTTCAAAATAATTATTGAATTACCCAAGTATCTCCGCCGTTCAATAATTTATCAAGCTGTCCTTTTCCACGTTTGGAAATTGCAGAATCGATCTGTTTTTCCATTTCATCTTCATATCGTGGTCGGTCAACCGCTAAGAATATTCCCACAGGACGAGGCATTTCCTCATTGTAGGTCATATTGGCAAGGATGAACGCTAACGTAGAATCTTTTTCATTATGGATGAGAAGGTCATTAGTGGAATGACTGCCGTCTTTCAACGAAACTACTGTTGGTGAGAAACCATCCAATTTAATTCCTTTGTCGCCATCTTTTCCGAACACCAAAGGTTTTCCATGTTCCAGGAAAACGACACTGTCGGATTTTGTTTCTTTTTCGGTAAATTGAAAAAATGCACCGTCATTGAACACGTTACAGTTCTGATAAATCTCGACAAACGAGGTTCCCTTATGTTCTGCAGCGCGTTTGATAATTGTCTGCATATGCTTTGGATCGCGATCCAGTGATCGGGCAACAAATGTTCCGCCGGAACCAAGTGCTAAGCTTGCCGGATTGAATGGCATATCTACTGAACCAACAGGAGAGGATTTTGTAATCTTTCCAGATTCTGAGGTCGGTGAATATTGACCTTTTGTTAAACCATAGATCTGGTTGTTGAATAATAAAATATTCAAATCAATATTGCGGCGTAAAACGTGGATCATATGGTTTCCACCGATCGAAAGACCATCGCCGTCTCCGGTTGCAACCCATACCATAAGATCTGGTCGTGCAATTTTTAAACCGGATGCAATTGCCGTTGCGCGTCCGTGAATACCGTGAAATCCATATGTATCCATATAGTACGGAAAACGACTCGAACAACCGATCCCCGAAATGAATACGATCTTTTCCTTCGGATAATTCAGTTCAGGCAGTATACGTTGGACTTGTGCCAGAACGGAATAATCACCGCATCCTGGACACCACCGTACGTCTTGATCTGAAGAAAAATCCTTTGAAGTATATTTTACAGAAGAGACCAATGATTGATTGACTGCTTCATCGACAAGAATGCTCATTATAATTTTCCTCCTAAAACGCTATCGATTTTTTCTTCAATTTCGATTGAACGGAACGGTAAACCTTGAACCTTATTTAATCCAATTGCCGGGATTAAGAATTTCTCGCGCAATATTTTGATCAACTGTCCTAAATTGATCTCGGGAACAAGAACATATTTATATTTTGAAAGAATTTCTCCAACATTCTTTGGCAACGGATTAATATATTTTAGATGCAAGTGAGCAACAGATTTTCCTTCTTTAAGTTTTCGCTCAACCGCTGTTTTAATTGTTCCATATGTGCCGCCCCATCCGACAACAAGAAGATCGCCGCTTTCTGGTCCATCAACTTTTGCTAACGGAATATCGTTTGCAATGCGTTCAACTTTTGCTGCGCGTAATTTTACCATCAGATCATGATTCTCAGGCTCGTAATTGATGTTTCCTGTTTTGTCCTGTTTTTCTAATCCACCAATTCGGTGTTCAAGTCCTATGGTTCCGGGTATTGCCCATTCACGAGAAAGTGTTACATCATCGCGTAGGTACGGCAGATAATTTTCCGGATTGGTTCTAAATTTAGGTGCTATTGAAGGAAGATCCTTTTCTTGCGGCAGTAACCATGGCTCTGAACCATTTCCTAAATAACCATCGGTCAGCAATATTACCGGAGTCATATATTTCAATGCGATTCGTGAAGCTTCGAATGCCATAGTAAAACAATCGCTCGGTGTTGATGCTGCAATAACCGGTATTGGCGATTCGCCATTTCTTCCATAGATAGCTTGTAAAAGATCTGCTTGTTCAGTTTTGGTTGGAAGTCCGGTACTCGGTCCACCGCGCTGCACATTGATAATCACCAGTGGTAATTCAACCATTACTGCAAGACCCATTGCTTCTGTTTTCAATGCAAGTCCGGGACCGCTTGTAGTTGTTGCTGCTAATGCCCCGCCGAATGATGCTCCAATCGCACTTGTAATTCCAGCGATCTCATCTTCACATTGAAATGTTTTTACTCGGAAATTTTTGAATGTTGCAAGTTCATGAAGTATATCGCTTGCCGGTGTAATAGGATATGTTCCTAAGAAGAGATCCAAATTTGCCTGATGCGCAGCGGCAACAAGTCCCAGGGCCGCGGCTTGGTTGCCATTGATATTTCGGTATTTACCGGGAGTGAGTGGAGCTGGTTTTACATCATATTTTACTGCAAAGACATCGGTTGTTTCTGCATAATTCCAACCGGCTTTCATTACACGAGAATTCGCCTCAACCATTTCAGGTTTTTTCCCGAATTTATCAATGATCCATTGATTTGTATTATCTAAAGTTCTGTTGAACATCCAATACATCATTCCAAGTGCAAAAAAGTTTTTTGTTTTATCAATGGTCTTTTGCGGTAAATTCATATCTGCTAACGCAAGGTTAGTCAGTTTAGTAATATCAACTTGAAACAACTGATATTTGGTGAGTGAACCATCTGCTAGCGGACTCTGCGAATAACCGGCAAGCTTTAAATTTTTGTCTCCGAAACCATCGGTATTTACGATGATGATTCCATTTTCCTGAAGCGATCGCAGATTAACTTTTAACGATGCCGCATTCATTGCAACAAGTATGTCGCAATGATCACCGGGTGTGTTGATCTCAGTTGCACCAAAGTGAATCTGAAAACCGCTCACGCCATAGGTTGTACCGATAGGTGCGCGGATCTCTGCCGGATAATCTGGTAATGTACTTAGGTCATTTCCCATTGCAGCGGATGTGTTTGTGAACTGTCCGCCGGTCAATTGCATTCCGTCTCCGGAATCTCCTGCAAAGCGGATTGTCACTTCATCCAATACACGAGTTTCTTTCTCCATTTATTACTCCTCATTGAAAAATAAATAATGTGCGATAATTCTTGTAATTAAAACCTTGCGAAGGTTTTAATTATTTTCAAAACAACCTTCGCAAGGTTGCAATAAATTGTTTATCGCCTCTTTTAAGACAGTGAATTCAAAAATGGAAACCACTTTGCAAGATAACTTGCAATGATTGTTAAATAATTTGTGATCATTAAAATACCAACTGCTATCAACATCAGCCCGCCAATAATTTCAATGGTATGAAAATGTTTTTTAATACGATTGAAGACATTAAAAAATTTATTAATGCTGATTGCAGTTAAAAAGAACGGAATTCCTAATCCTAACGAATAGACAAAGAGAAGGAGTATTCCTTGCAATACAGTATCCTGTTGACTTGCGATAGCAAGTATGCCTGCTAAAACAGGACCAATACATGGTGTCCACCCAAATGCAAAAGCCGCGCCAACTGTGAAAGAGCCTAAAAACCCGAGTTTTTTCTCTTGTAAGTGGAATCGTTTTTCATAATTGAGAAAACCTATCTTAAAAATCCCAATCATATGAAGACCGAAAATGATGATGATCCCGCCCGCAATTTTGCTGATGAGATTAAGGTTATCGTTCAATAATTGACCGATAGATGTTGCGGCTGCTCCCATTAAAACAAAGATGATAGTAAATCCGGCAATAAACACTAATGAGTTCATTATAACGGCTCGTGCTGCCGATTTATTATCCCCTTTAATATCATCAAGTGTTTGCCCCGATATGAACGAGATATAACCAGGAATGATTGGTAATACACATGGAGAAAAAAATGAGAGTAATCCAAAAATAAAAGCAGTGAGAAGATTGATGTTGTCAGACAGCATAAACTAAAACTCCTTTATGTATATAGAATGTATAAGAATTGTGCTCAAGTTTCAAGATAGTATTGTCATTGCTCCAAAGGAGTTCCTTCGGGACGAGACGTTTTTTGTCGACCAAGGGTCTCGTAGAGAAGTAATCTTGTTTTAACTTGTTACAAATGTATAACAAACGAACAGCGGGCAAAGTTACAGATATGATGCAGGGAAAAGGGGAAAGGATTTACTGGAAACTAATGGAAATTGGAAGTAACAAGAAGTAAAAAACGGTCTTTTAAATACAATAATCCATCCAAAACCCGCTCTCATCGAAGAATCCTTCGGATCTAGCGGGCCTTATCTAAATACTAACAGCTAAAAGCCAACACCTAACGGCTATCTGACGCTCTTTATATTGGCAACGTTATCGCGTACGTCGTTCCTTTTCCTTCTTCAGAAACCAACGTAATTTTTCCATTCTGTTTTTCAATGATCTTTTTTGCAAGCGCAAGATCAAGTCCCACACCGCCGCTTTGTACTACTTTAACGAACGGCTCAAATATTTTTTCTTGAAATGCTTTCGGGATTCCGGCGCCATTATCAATAATTCTTATATACAATTTTCCCGCTTCAGAATCTGTTTCCANNCTTTGGAATTCCGGCTCCGTTATCAATAATTCTGATATACAATTTCCCTGAATCGGAATCTGTTTCGAGTCGTATGAATCCGCCAGGCGGAACATAGTTTGCCGCATAGTTGATGATATTATCTAACGCTCGTGTAGTTCTGTCAGCATCAATAATTGCCTGTCCGTCAAATTTAGCAGTGACATCAAATCGTATTTTTTGTTTTTCAAGATCGGATTTTACGATTGTAGTTACTGAACGAACAAGTTTACCAATGCTTGTAAGCTTTTTATCTATTTTAATCTCGCCGGAAGTGAAATCGATTAAATCCTGCGTCATTCGATTAACAAGCTGTGCTGATTCTTTAGCATCATCAAGTAATTGGTTCTTCTTTGCTTCATCAAGCGTCGATTTTTTTATTTCATCAATTGCGCCAACAATATCTTTGATCGGTGCACGAAAATCCTGAACGAGAGACGCTGCAACTTGTCCGACCGTCGAAATCCGCATTGCATCCTGACTATTCTTTAGAGCATTTCTCATTTCTGTAAACGCGCGCGCTAACTTTCCAACTTCATCGTTACCATCGGGAAGTTTTAGATCATCATTCATGTTCCCTTTGCCGATTTCTTCCGTGGCTGCTTCAAGTTTTTTCAATGGTGATTGAACCAGTGTTCGAAAGAAAATAAAGCCGATCAAAATAATGAAAAATGCTACGCCGCCGGAGATCATTGCAGACCGTTGTGAATTTTGCTGGTTTGCATAGATTATCTTTGTTAATGGGAAATCAATATGGGCGACTCCAAGAACATCTCCGATTTGAACATTATGGCAGCGTTGACATTTCTTCTCTGCAACAAATGGAATCATTGCTTTGAAATCATCTCCGAGACGAATCCATTGTTGTTTCCCAGTAAGGAGGACTTGATCGCCGTACAGATTATCATACTCTCCTTTGTTGTTGGCAAGC
>DMPG01000133.1:0-1563 GCA_003456055.1 Bacteroidota bacterium
GGGCATCAATGGATCTTCAGCAACGAAATTCAACGAACAGTCGGTGATCCAAAGAGCGGCGATGTCATCGAAATTCTTCGCAGCGATGGTCGCTCGCTCGGTGTCGGATTATTCAACCCTGCTTCGCTTATTGCCGTTCGTTTCATCTCATCGAAAATCGAAGAGATCAATGAATCATTCTTCGAAAATAAAATCCGCTCTGCATACGAGTTACGCAAAAAACTTTTCCCTGAGAGCAAAACATTCCGTGTTGTCAATGGAGAAAGTGACTTTCTCCCCGGATTGGTCATCGATAAATACGACGATTACCTTTCGATCCAAACGTTCTCTGCAGGTATGGATCTTCGTCTTTCAATGATCTGTGATGTTTTAGAGAATATTTTTCACCCAAAAGGAATTGTAGAACGAAATGAATCTCCTTTAAGAACTCTTGAAGGAATTCCATTACGAAAGAATCTTCTGCGCGGAAAGGTTGCTCCGATTGTCATTGAACTTAACGGAGTAAAATTTACGATCGATGTTTTGGATGGACAGAAGAGCGGGTTCTTTTTAGATCAACGAGAAAACCGAACCGCAATTAAACCGTTTGCGAAGAATGTAACCGTATTGGATTGTTTCTCAAACGATGGCGGATTTGGCCTCTATGCATCAAAATTTGGGGCATCAAGTGTTGATTGTGTTGATATTTCCGACGATGCGATCAGCAAAGCAAAAGAAAATGCCACCTTAAACAATTTAAAGAATATCCAATTTCATACTGCAGATGTTTTCAAATTTTTAGAACAGTCTCTTGCTGCCGATAAGCGCTGGGATGTTGTCATTCTCGATCCCCCTTCATTTACGAAAAGTAAAAAGACCGTTGCAACAGCGATCAAAGGATATAAAGAGATCAATACCCATGCATTGCGGTTGATAACATCGCACGGAATCCTTGTTTCGGCTTCTTGTTCTCACCATATAGATCGTGACACATTTTTAGAATTAGTTCAAGAGAGCAGTACAAGAGCCGGCAGAAGGATACAATTGCTTGATTTTGCAGGAGCATCGCCCGATCATCCGACACTTCCATCAATGCCGGAAACTCTATATCTTAAATTTGCGTTGTTTAGTGTAGAATAAAAATATTTTTGCCGTAAAGTCGGTAAGACACTAAGATTTGTTTTTTTTCGTCCCTCTGACTCTTAGTGGCAAATGAACTTAATTTATCGTGAGGTTGATATGAAAAAAATAATAACAATGATATTCTTCGGTGCTGCATATCTTTTTCCACAGCAAAAAGATTCAGCAATGATCTTTGAATCACCTGAACCGGTATTTGCAAAACCGGTACAATCTGCAATGGATGATGCGTGGGGCGTCGATGTTCTTCTTTCAAACAACGGATTTGGAATTGCAGGATTTTATCGCCACCAATATTCGCGCGATCTTTTCGGGACAATTACATTGGGTATTGCAGAATCAAAAGATGATAATGAAGTTGAGTATTACGATTGGTACGGTCAGTCATATGTCCCCGGAAAGATCAATCGGTTCCTCCTTGTTCCGCTTCATTTCGGAATTCAG
>DMPG01000133.1:1570-4592 GCA_003456055.1 Bacteroidota bacterium
TAATGCAGGCACCGGACCAACACTTGTTCTTGCATCACCGTACAATCGGGAGTATTTCAATAGCTTAGGGTATGCGCGGTCTCATTACACACTCGGAGGTTATGTTGGTGTTGGCGCTTTTTTCGGTTCGGATATGGGAAGTTTGTCAGGAATAAATATTCGATATTATTTTGTTCCGTTCAGCAGCGGCATTGAGAGTTTGCAAGATCCGGGAACGATAATAACTCCACTGCCCGGAGAAACTTTTGAACCATACGAAATCCCCGGAAAAATTAGGAAGAAAAAAGACTTCGGCGGTTTTTTTATTACAATCAATCTGGGTTCAGCATTTTAATTATAACCTTGCGAAGGTTTCAAACCTTCGCAAGGTTTTCTCATCATTTCTTTTTAACAACTTCCTTCACTTCTTCAACATTCGTTTGACTCATCCCCGAGAATATCTTTGCAATTGTTCCCACGGTTCCCGCAACGTCGGATAAATTTGAAGGTATGATCATTGTGTTATTCTTTTGCGCAAGTTTTCCAAACTCGCCGAGATATTGTTCTGCAATTCGAAGGTTGACGGCATCCAATCCTCCCTTATCGTTGATTGCACTTGCAATTTCTCGGATCCCTTTTGCTGTTGCCATCGCAACTCGTTCAATTTCCTGTCCGCGGCCTTCTGCTTCATTGATCCGTTTCATTTTCTCCCCCTCGGATTTTGCGATCGCTTCTGCTTTATCGCCATCGGCGCGGTTGATCTTTGCCTGTTTATCACCTTCCGACTCAGCGATAAGAGCTCTCTTCTCTCGCTCTGCGCGCATCTGTTTTTCCATCGCATCTTTAATGCTTGGCGGCGGAACAATATTCTTAATTTCGTGGCGGGTAACTTTTAATCCCCACGGCGCAGCCGCTTTATCAACCGCCATGACAATTTCCTGATTGATCTTGTCGCGTTCTTCGAATGTTCTGTCAAGTTCTATTCTTCCGACCTCACTTCGCATTGTTGTTTGTGCTAATTGTGTCGATGCAAAAATATAATTGTCGACGCCGTAAGAGGCTTTCACTGGATCAGTAATTTGTAAATAAAGAATTCCGTCTACTTCTACACCAATATTATCTTTGGTGATGCAGCTTTGCGGCGGAACATCGATGACCATTTCTTTCATTGAATGTTTATAGGCTATGCGGTCAATAAATGGAATTAGGATATGAAATCCGGCCTCTAATGTACCGCTGTATTTTCCAAGACGCTCAATGATGAATACTGTTTTCTGTGGCACCACTCGCGCAGTTTTCCCGATCAGAATGAATGCAAAAAAAATCAGACCTAATAGAATATAGACTTCCATAGCGTGGCTCCTTTTTTAGATTGGCTTTACTTTTAAAATAAGGTTGTTACGTTCAATTACTTCAACCGAGGTTCCCTTCGTTATTGCGATCTCCGATTCGGCATTCCACAATGTTCCATGAAATTCCACTTTCCCGCCTATTGCCGGATCGATATCTGAAAGTGCAATTGCACGCTCTCCCCTGATATCATCAACTGCACCTACAACATTGGGTCTAGATACTTTTCCTTGAAAATATTTTTTCCCAAACTTTCTAAACAGTACCAATAACAAGACCGAAGTGATCAGAAAGATAAATAATTGACTCGTGAACGAAATCGGAACACCGAACCAGAGCAAGAGTGAAATGATCCAGGCCCCAATTCCAAAGAAAATGAGAACAAATCCCGGTGTGACAATTTCTCCCAGCATTACTGCCAGTCCGAATAAGAACCAGAGCAATTCATTAGATAATGATTCCATAGTTTTCTCCTTAATAATTCCATCCAAAAGTAGAGAAAGAGTGTAAGAAAATCAATGTGATAAAACGTTATCATATCATTGAACAGAAATATTTATCTTCCCGTTCCTAAAATTCTGTTTTTTTTGTTAGAAGGTGTAAATTCACTCGGATAAATTTATCTTATTTTATAATAGCTTCTCATTGTTCTTGTTTCGTATATTCATAAAACAACGGGAGAAAAATATGAGAGTAGAAGTTAAACGTATCAATGAAAATTATGGATTGGAAGCACTCAATGAAACCGGGAATTCAATTATCATTGACAGTAACAAGACTAGCGGAGGAGATGATCTGGGATTCCGGCCGATGCAGATGCTTCTTGCAGCATTCGGAGGCTNNGATCACTATCTTGAAAAAACAAAAACTTGAACCATTTGACGTTCGTGTGATCATTGACGGTGAACGGGACATGGGAAAAGATGCCAATCTTTGGAAGACAGTTCACGCGCATTTTATTATAACAGGAAATGTCTCACAAGAAAAAGCTGAACGTGCAGTTCAGCTTTCTATTGAGAAATTTTGTTCAGTGGCATTAACACTGCAAGCAGCGGGAGCGGTTGTTACAAGCAGCGTTGAAGTGCAATAGACTTCAACGCTGTATCATTCACCTTTATTTTTTCTCTTCTTTGTGCGGAGCATCTAGTTTAAATTTGAACGGCAATACCACCCACACCTTAACAGGTTTTTCATTTAATATTGCAGGTGAAAATTTCCATTGACCTGCTGTTTTAACACATGCACTTGTGATCGAATCAGCAGCTAGTTTTACCGTTGGAGAAGCATCGTTCAAGTTAACTTCAATATCTTTTTGTGTAAATGTTGCTTTTGTTACTATACTTTTTTTAACGATCCCATCTTCTCCCACAAGTAATTTTAACCATATCATTCCATTCAAACCTGCCTGCCGAGCCGTAAAGGGATAAGCAGGGTACTTCGTTTGAATTGGTGTCGGCATTTTATCAACCTTAAGATCTTCCGGTGGATCTTGCTCGTCTTCTGTGACGGCACTATTGGTATTCAGAGATGTTTGTACGGCTTCAAGTTGTTGCGCATGCAAACAACCGCCAAGCCCAAACAATAGTATTAGTAATTGTTTCATTGTATTCCTCCTTATTTATTGAATAAAACTACTTCGAATTGTAATCGGTTCTATTTCGATCACATAAACATATTCTGTTAATGGTTTTTG
>DMPG01000034.1:0-4114 GCA_003456055.1 Bacteroidota bacterium
ATCGCACCAAACAAGGTGCATCCGGTTGAACACAAAACAATTGAAGAATTATATAATGAAACGACCGATAGCCACGGTGTAATGTATTCCGAATTACACACTTCTCAACTATTCGCATTGATCAATGATTCAATTACAAACCCGACCGTCTGACATACGATATATCGCCATCGAAGGAGTGATCGGTGCAGGCAAAACATCGCTTGCAAAGATGATCACCGAACGACTTCAAGCAAAACTTNNCTTGTTCTTGAAAAATTTGAAGAGAATCCGTTCTTAACAAAATTCTATGAAGATCAGGATCATTATGCGTTCCAAACGCAGATTTTCTTCTTATTGAGCCGCTATAAACAGCAGCAAGAACTATTTCAAGGCGATCTGTTCTACAACTTCCTGGTCTCAGATTATATCTTCGACAAGGACAAAATATTTGCCTATCTCACTCTGCAAGATGATGAACTGAAGTTGTATGAGACATTGATCTCGACGATCGAAAAAAATATCCCTACACCGGATCTTGTGGTATATCTGCAATCGAGTACGGAACGATTGATGGGTAATATTAAACATCGAGGACGCAGTTTTGAAGAGAATATGTCGGAAGACTATATCAAAGATCTTAATGAAGCATATAACTATTTTTTCTTTCGTTATAAGAGCGCTCCGCTGTTGATCATCAATTCAACGGAAATTGATTTTGTGAATGAACCTGAAGATTTTGAAGATCTGCTCGAACAGATATTGAAAACTGATAAAGCACCGGTCGAATATTATAATCCGAAAACACGAGGGAAAGGGTGATGATCCGTTTCCTTGCATGGATGATTTTATTTTTTATCGGGGCAAAAATTGTCGGGAAAATTATCCGCTCGATCCGAATTGCTCTTTCTCCAAACAACGATATTTTGAACACTAAACAACAACCTCGGACAAGGAACGGAAAAATTGTGGAGGATATTCCTTACGAAGAGGTTAAGGACAAACAATGAAACAAATTGAAATTTTTCTGAAACGTTTTATTCTACAGGTTATTGGAGTCCTTCGGCCGTATAAAAAAACCACACCACGCGAACTACCTATTAACCGTTTTAAACGTATCATGATCGTTCGTCAACACGATCAACTTGGTGATCTTTTGATCTCTACACCGGCAATCCGTGCAGTCCGAAAACGATATCCTGAAGCATATATTGCAGTCGTAGTGAGAGAATACAACGCGCCGATCATGTGGGATAATCCATATGTTGATGAGATCATAGTATTCCATGAAAAACTAAAAAAATGGAACTTTCAAAAACTTCGTTCATTTCTTAGTCAACTGACAAGAGATGGCGGATTTGATATCGCAATAATGCTGAATACAGTCTCCCGTTCTTTCACTTCTGATCTCATTGCAGTGATCGGCAGATCAAAATACATTATTGGACCAAATCATCTAAGACTATTTCCGGATCTTTCTGAAATGATCTATAATGTGTTGACTCCACGAAACTATAAGGTTCAGTTAGAAATTGATCACAATCTGGACATCGTAAAATCATTCGGAGTGCCGGCAGATGGTTATGAATATGATCTGACACTCGATGATGATGAACAGAAAGAAGCAGATAGAATTCATCATGAATNNGAAATGAAGATTGTCGGAGGGATAATTGTTGGAGTTCATTTCGGAACGCTTGACGTTACCCGAAGGTTTCCGTTGGCAAAACTTGCGCGTTTAATTGATTGGATCAAATCGAACGATGAATGTGAAGTCGTGCTTATTGTTGGACCAAACGAAGTAAAATTACACCAAGAATTACTGCGATTGATCAAAAGCAAAGTACTCTCTGCTCCAGTGATGCAATTACGAGTCTCCGCTGCATTCATTAGAAAAATGCACTTATTTATTTGTAACGATACCGGTACACTGCACATTGCTTCGGCATTACAGATTCCTACTGTTTCATTCCATAGTTTGAATGATCCTGCGGTATGGAAACCGCCGCACGAAAGACATATTGCCGTCCGCGCGGAAGATAAAAAGATCAATTCGATAACGGTAGATCAAGCGATTGAAGCGGTCAAAACCCAGATCAGCAGAATAAGGACCGCACACTTTTAGTGTATTGTTTTTCGAGCAGAATGACAGTACGTTTCAACATTATGACACCACAAGAACTCGAAAACGGAATCGTAAAACTTAAAAAAGACCTCAACGCAGTAATACTCGCGCATTATTATCAAGAATCGGAAATACAAGATCTCGCAGATTTTGTGGGTGATAGTCTAGAACTTTCACGAAAAGCAGTTTCAACGACCGCAGATGTGATTGTATTTTGCGGAGTCCATTTTATGGCTGAAACTGCAAAGATATTAAATCCGCACAAACCGGTTTTGTTACCCGATCTTCTAGCAGGTTGTTCGCTGTCCGATGGTTGTCCGCCGGTACAATTTAAAAAATTTCGGGAAGATCATCCGAATCATCTGGCGATAACGTATATCAATTGCAGTGCAGAAGTGAAAGCATTGAGTGATATCATCTGTACATCGAGCAACGCGGAAAAGATCGTTAACCAAATTCCAAACGACCAACCGATTCTTTTTTCACCCGATAAAAATCTTGGCGCATATATCAATAAAAAGACCGGACGCAATATGTTGTTGTGGAACGGCAGTTGTATCGTTCATGAAACATTCAGTGAACGAAAATTGATTGGATTGCAGCTTGAGCACCCCGATGCAGAATTGATCGCGCATCCTGAATGCGAAGATCACATTTTGGCAAGGGCAAAATTTATCGGTTCAACGAGTGCATTGTTAAAATATGTACAAACTTCATCTCATAATAAATTCATTGTTGGAACTGAATACGGTATCGTCCATCAAATGGAGAAGAGCACAACAGGGAAGACGTTCCTTCCGCTGCCGCCGGAAGAGAATTGTGCCTGCAATGAATGTCCGCACATGAAACGGAATACACTAGAGAAATTGTATCTCTGTATGAAGAATATGAATCCGCAGATACAGATGAGTGCCGATCTTCTGGTGCGGGCAAGAAAACCAATTGATAAAATGCTGGCAATGAGTTAGTTTTTTAATGCAATCTTCAAGTTCTAAAAAGATTCTTTTGCTATTTCTTCTCTAAAACCTTCCGAAGGAATTAATTATGAAAAAAATCATACTGCTATTACTGCTGATGATATCTTTAAGTGCCTATTCTCAATACACATATAACTATTTGCAAATCCAGCATCCGCAACAAACATGGAGATACGGACAGGGATCAATTGATCAAGCGGTTATGTCGATCAGGCCCAAAGGGAATTATGTCCAGTACGATATGTATCTGACAATTTCGGCAAAAGGGCTGGGATTTTATTCCTACGATAGTGTTGAAGCACAAATGGAATTTGCACTTCCAAAAGGTGCAATTGTCAACGACCTTTGGTTATGGATCGATGATAATACAATTATGAAAGGGTTAATTCTGGATCGATGGACTGCATCAAATATTTATGAAAATATCGTCAAACGTAGACGAGATCCCGCGTTATTAATGAAAAATTCTGACCTGCAATATTCTCTTCGGATATATCCGATGGTTGGAACCAGTTATCGGAAAGTAAGGATCTCATATTTACTTCCGGCAAACATCAGTAATTCAAACGTATATGCTGCAATTCCGACTAATATTTTTCAACTTTCAAAAACTCCATTATCAAAATCGACAGTGCTTTTCTGGCCAACCGATGGTTTTTCAAATCCGGGATTTTTGGAGTTTGCCAATGGCTTCGAAAGCACCGCACGATTCGATACTGTTTCCGGTAAGAATTATTTTTACGGTGCAATACCTTCAAGTGCTATGAATGGTACAGTGACATTAACAACAAATTCCGCAGNNCCGGCGAAGGATATTTTCAAGTTTCATTCAATCCTGCAAATCTTTTTACCCTTAACACGGCTCAAAAGATCGCGTTTCTTTTTGAATTTGACGAGTCTCGTTCTTCATATTCCACATTAAGTTTGATCAGTTCGATAAAATCATTTCTTCTTTCTAATTTTTCCTTAAAAGATTCTTTTAATCTCATCTTTTCCGGCACTCAGATTAAGAGGATCAAACAATCCGGATGGT
>DMPG01000034.1:4130-5257 GCA_003456055.1 Bacteroidota bacterium
CAAATATGCAGGCGCTCATCACTGATGGTATTGATTTTATACGGAACAACGGAAATACCGGCACATTATGGCTGATCGCCGGGTCTGATAAATTCAATTCTTATACTACTGTAAATCCTGCAATTCAATCGATTTCGGAATTGTTGAAACCGACGATCCCAATCCATATTACAGACATCAGTAATTGGAATGTTGGATATTCATACTTCAATAATAAATATTATTATGGAAATGATTATTTCTATGAAAATCTTTCACGGGTTACGGGAAGCATGTTCACTTCCTACAGACAGAATGCAAGTTTACAATCAAACTTTCAAACCATACTCGACCAGATTCGGGGTACAATTAAATCATTTGATATGATCACCCGAATTGAAAATGGGTTCTGTTCCAATAGATTCACGACAAGTTCTACGACTTCGACTGAAATGGCAATTGATAAAACCGTAACTCAAATAGGGAAATACAATGGTCAATTTCCTTTTGTGTTGGAGGTTGCGGGAATTTATCGTGATCAAACCTTAACAACAAAAGTAACTGTGCACGATTCCAGCATAGTAAAACTGGATAATTCTTTAGAAACGATCTGGGCAGGTAATTATATCTCGGCATTGGAAGCCCAGCCTCAAAGCAACAGCAATACAAAATCTATTATTGATGCAAGCATGACCTATAGAGTTCTTAGTAAATATTCTGCATTCCTTGCATTAGAACCAAGCGATACCCTCAAGGCNNGTGCCGCGATGAAACAAAATTGGTCTTTGTCAGCGAAAGCGGCGATCCGATTATTCCTACAAATGACTCTTTGTTGATGGTATATCCGAATCCGTTCAATCCAGAGACAAAATTGAAAATGCGTTTGCCGAAAGGTGCTACCGGTGATAATAGTTCGTTAAGAATATTCAATCTTCTAGGTCAAGTAGTAAAAACGTTTGATCTCTCCAATGTCCTTTCCGGCAAGTTCAGTGAAATGACTTGGAACGGCATTTCCAATGAAGGTAAAAAGGTTTCAAGCGGAGTATATTTTGCAGTTCTTTCTACGCCGACAAAACGTCAAACCGTCAAACTAATATTTACCAAATAAAATTGAAATGGAAGTAATTAAAAATCCCGTATAATGCGGG
>DMPG01000089.1 GCA_003456055.1 Bacteroidota bacterium
TCACCAAGAAATTTATTATTCTTAAATCCATCGGTAATGTGTAAACGACGCTCTAAACGAGAACGCGATTTTATGCTTGAAGGTAAAAAATTAAAACCAATTAAGTTTTCATCAAAAGTATCAATGGTAATAAATGGTAAAAGTTGTTCATACAAAACAGGTGTCATCAACGAAACAGCATTCAGTTGTTCGACTGTAACAATCGTAACAGTATCGGTAAATAAGATTATTGATTCTGCTAGAAGCGGAGAAACAAATGGAAGTCGTATCAACTCGCTGTAATTTGGTCGCAGAATATTTATCGGATGATCTCGAAAATATTCAAGTTCGTCGCCATAGTTTTGCATATCCTGTTCATCTGACGCATTGTCAAGAATGGATTCGATCACTTCTTGCCCTCCTGAACGGAGAGTGTCTTGCGAATGCACTAATTGCGATGAACCAATGATAAAAAGCAATGTTGGTAAATATGTCTTAACCATTTCAGAAATTGTCAGATTATCACAATAGAACTAATGCGAAAATGTTATACCAATTGAATGCGTAAGCCCTAATTCCGAATGTGTCGCAATTCCATAATCGATTTGGAAAGGAAGAACATTAATACCTATTCCAGCATGTAGTTGAGATTGTTCACCTTGTATACCGGCACGAAGCGTTACAATTTCATACGGTGAGAATTCTATCCCAGTACGATACCCAGTTGAATATCGAATATCATGAACAATATCTAAAGCGATTGTGACATTTTCCAAAAATGCATACGAAAATCCGGTTATGAACATTTGTGGAATGTCATCCTCAGCACCGAAGGTTGTGCGACTGATATTATTAATTGCTACTCCAATATTTAGTTTATCAGTTGCAGAAATAATCGCACCGAAATCAACAACTGCTCTTGATGCAGAACCATATGATTTTANNGGACATTTATTCCAGCACTAAATGATTCGGTAAACGATGTTGCAGCAGAGAATGAAAAAACCGTTTCACGATATAATGAAAAACCAAAAGAAGTGAATCCGGCTCCAACATTCAATCCTCGATAATTTTGTACTATCATTGAACCAAAGTATGAAAGCTGAGGGAGTTGAAATGGAGAAGGCGAATAGAATACGGATGTCATCAAAGAAGGATTTTGAGCAATTGATGCAGGATTTAACCAAACATTGCCTGAATTGTACAATGTAGACCCGCTCATAGCTCTGCCAAACAAAGAGGATGGTTGAGCGGTGCGTTCAAAACTTGCCGGTGAAAACTGTATAATGAGAAAGACTTGAATGAGCGTAATGAAAACTTTATATTGTTGCATACTAGTCTCTGAAAGGTAATAGAATGCTGCGATATATAATTTTATTTTTTGCCGTTTCAATATCCAGTTATGCTCAAGTTAACTGTGACGTAACGGTAAATCTCGATCAAATTTCTTCCGCTAAAGACCGGCTCCAAACCTTAGAACAGGATTTGGAAAGCTACATAAATTCTCAAAAATGGTCAACTGATGATCTTGGTGGTGAAAAGATCAAATGCACAATCAATATATTTATCACCGGTGCAACTGATCCAAATTCTTATACTGCCGNNAAGATTAAATGTACAATTAATATCTTTATTACTGGTGCATCTGATCCAAATTCTTATACTGCCCAAGCATTTATCGGCAGTTCTCGTCCTGTATTTGTAGGAAAAAATCCTTCTGCAAAAAATAGTCCAATGGTTAGAATTTTTGATGATAAATGGGAATTCACCTATGTAAGCGGTCAACCATTATACCGTAATGAAACACAATATGATCCGTTAACAGACTTCCTCGATTTTTATATATATTTAGTAATCGGATTCGATTATGATTCATATGAAAAGTTAAGCGGTACACCTTATTTTAGAAAGGCATTTACAATCTGTAACCAAGCACCATCAAATGCAAAGGGCTGGGAACGTGGTTCGGGTTCGACATATGCGAAGTATAATTTATTAGAAGAGATTTTAAACCCAAACAACCAACTATTCCGTGAAGGTTGGTACGCCTATCATTACCGAGGATTGGATCTTTTAGCGACAAGACCGGATAAAGGATTTGAGAACATTCAAATAATTTTGAACAATATTAAAAAGATCAAAGAAACATCAAACCCGCGGACAATTCTCTTTAAGTCGTTTTTCGATACAAAGTATGGTGAAATCGCAGAAATATTTAAAGGATATAGTGACAAAGGTGTTTTTCAATTGCTGATGCAACTTGACCAAGCCCATCAAAGTGCATATGAAGAGGCGGCGAAAAAATAAAATTATTTAGCACATTTATTTTTTTATAGAAGTCTTGCATTTGTAATGTTATTCACTTCCCCATTCAACAACTTCTAATTTAACATTGGCTGTACCGCTTTTCATCATATCCAGCCTTTCGGCAGCTCCGAGTGATAGATCCATAATTCTTTCCAATTTGAAAGGACCCCTGTCATTCACCCGGACAATGCATGATTTTCCATTATCGAGATTTGTAACACGCACTTTTGTGTTAAATGGAAATGAACGATGTGCTGCGGTCAATTGATGCATATCGAATATTTCACCATTTGCTGTTTTCTTTCCATGAAAATCGTTTGCATAATATGATGCAATTCCGGTGTGCTGAGCTGCTTTGCCAGATGAACTTTTGGCAGGGATATTTGCTGGATTATACTTCGGTTCTGCAAATCGTTCTTTTGTAAACCGGGGAGATGACGCACATGAAGATAGAACTAATGATGTAACAAAGACTAAAAAGAAACTCCAAACATTTTTCTGAGCAAACAAATGTCTTGAAGAGATAGAATATTCTATT
>DMPG01000298.1:0-1808 GCA_003456055.1 Bacteroidota bacterium
TTCTTCCCTTTTCGATAATATTTTCTACACTCTCACCGTACCCTAAATGTTCTATCACAACATTAGAACTTTCAATGGTTTTTCCCAAACGAACAATTGAAGGCATTATTTGTTCATGAACCACCCCTTCGAATTGAATTCTTGGATGCCGCCGAAATAAACGAGGATAGGTATTTACCTGGTCCACAATTCCGGACGGCAAATTGACTTTGCCTCGAATATGTAATGTGTACGCCCAAGCTCGAGCATTGCGTACAAGTTTCCTCATTTGTTCGCCATCAACAATACGCTCATCTGCATCGAGATACAGAATCCAATCGTTAGTCGAATGTCTTAATGATTCATTTCGTGCTTCAGAGAAATTACCCGTCCAGGCAAAATTAAAAACGTTCGCACCATTTTTTTTTGCAATCTCAATTGTTGAATCAGTCGATCCGGTATCAACAATAACTATTTCATCAACAAATGGTCGTGCTGATTCCAAACATCCTTGCAGATATTTTTCTTCATTCTTAACGATCATTGAAAGTGTAATTGAGGCCATAATGATTTTACAGTTCTATTCAACAACAACTTCCAAAGGCTTTTGTAAGAATTTGAAATTATCTGATGCGATTTCATTATTTGGGTCAATTGTCAGTATCAATGAAATAATTTCCAATGCTTTTTGATTTTCATTATCAATAATGCAGCAGACAGAAAGATCATTCAGTACATCCAAATGGTATTTATCAAGATGTAATGCCTCTGCAAGAATGACTCTCGCCTGCTCGGTTTCACCACAATTAATTTTCTCTTCAGCTTTGTTGATCAATTCATTAATCTTTGGATCGAGTAAAGAATTGTCGGCACTTCTCAGATGTAATGCATTATTGATCTTGGCCAGTCCTTTTCGCGCAGTTGTATTCTCTCCATTATTCATTACTGCCCATTCAAACATTGTTTTCGATTCTTTGTCCAATTCTGCAAGATAAAATGCTTCACCTAATCCTGAACAAGCTTCGGATGATTTTGGGTTTATCTGTAAAGCAATTTCAAAGCTGCTTTTGGCTTGAGCAAGGTCTTCAAGACCTAAATATGCACATCCTCGCAAAATTAGTACTTCTTCGTTGAACTGTCGTTTGGATTCCAGATGCAATGCGTTAGTGAAACGGAGTACATCTTGAAATTGTTTTTTCTCTACAAGTGCTTTAATCGCAGGTATATGTTTGGTAAATGGATCTTTTTCATCGATAGCTTTTTCTATAATGCCTAAATATCTTTTTAATTTTAAATCTTCACTGCTGTCATCAACAATGTTTCCGCCCTTTTTTTGCTGATCATGCGAGATCGTGCCCGCACTGAGTATTCCGTTTACTTTTTTGAGTCCTGCAATGGCATGCTGATTATTAAGATCATTCTTTACTCCCCACTCAAACATTGCTTTTGCTTCGTAATATTTTTTTTTCAGAATGAACACTTCACCTAAACCTACACACGCCCGAGACGAAGAAGGATCTTCGTTTAATTCTCTTTCAAATAATTCATGAGCCCTATCAGAGTCAGCTATCATTAATGCTGCATGGGCTGCATTATTCAGAAGATCCTCAAATGCAACCTGTTCAAACCCTTCTCTGGAGAATTTGTTGAAACAATCAATTGCATCATTTAATGATAAAAGTGCCGATTGGTAATCCTTGTCATTGAGATAAATTATCGAACGTTTCATTGCTGCGACAAATGAATTTACATCAATCGGGAAGACCATGCTGCGATTAGTGAATAGTTTTCCGTCGATCCATATCTCATCAGGATTTGCACCCCATTTC
>DMPG01000298.1:1817-3628 GCA_003456055.1 Bacteroidota bacterium
CCATTTGCTTTGAAACTTTTAGATCCAAAGTGATGAATATACGTATCCCAGGCAACAACAAGTTTATAGCCGGCCTGATTTGCGCGCAAACAATAATCATCATCTTCATAATTTCCGGGCGAAAATCGTTCATCAAGACCGCCTATTGCTTTTATAACATCTCTCTTTATCAATGTGCAGACAAATGCAATGCGTGGTGTTTCCATCCAGGCCCGCCGTCTATTCTCACGTACCTTTTTGGAATATTCAACTGCCATATTCGGATCTCTGTATTGCGCTTCTAAATCTAATTGCAATCCGCTGACAACATTGATGGCAGGTCCAACCAATCCGATTTTTGGATCACTTTCTGCTACTTCAATTAATCCATCCAGCCAATTAGGAGTTAGTAAAACATCATTATTCAAAAGAATGATATATTCACCGGTAGCTTCAATTAATCCTTGATTTATTGCTACTGGATATCCTTTATTGCTCTCGTTATGAATAATCTTTACGAATTCCAATGATTCAAGATATTTTTTTGTCCCGTCATCAGATGCATTATCTACAATGATTATCTCATATGAGATATGAGTAAACCTAATGATACTTTCAATACATTTTTTTGTGTATTCAATTTGATTATATACCGGTATAACAATACTGACCCGAGGTTTGAACATTTGGTCCAGATCATCTTTTGAGATCGTTGTTTTCCATCTACTCAGCAAGCGTTCAGTATTATGTTGAACTTTGTCGAACCGCCCTGGAGTTTTTGATTCATAATGAATCACCGTAGCTTTTGGAGAATACAATATTTTCTTACCACGCTCACCAACCTTGAAACAGAGATCAACATCTTCATAACCATTCAAATATTCTTCATCAAAACCATCAACGCTGAAGAACAATTTCTTTGGGATTAGCAAACATGCACCAGTAACAGCTTGATAATATTTAAATGAGTTCGCTGGAATAAAATCAGCCCTTTTNNTTCCCTTTAAATATATGGTACGGCATAATCAGATCAGGTGAATCCGTAACTGCAACACCTGCATGTTGAATGGTTTTGTCTTCATATAACAGCTTCGCCCCAACAATTCCTACATCCTCATTTTTTTCGCAACCTTCAACCATTTCATCCAACCATCTATCCGTTACAAGTGTATCATTGTTTAAGAACAATAGATATTCTCCAAACGCCGCTTTNNCGCTTTTGCACCAATATTATTTGCTTTTGAAAAACCCAAATTCGTGTCATTCAATAGCACTTTAATGTTTTGATATTTATTTTGCAGTGACGATAGTTTACTTCTTGTTTCATCTGATGATGCATTGTCTACAATAATTATTTCGTAAGGCGATTTATTATATCGGTTGGTAAGAATACTATTCAAACATTTTTCGGTATAACGCCAATTATTGAATGTTGGAATAATTATCGAAACCTTTAATCCGGGTATTACTGGTTTCGCTTTTACAAAGTCTACAATCGGATAGGATTTTGAAAACGAATCAGAAAAATTGATAACTTTTTCTTTTGAAACAAATGATAACTTAAGGTTATTGTCATTCATTACAGCAACTCTATCAAAGAGAATATGTTTTCTCCATTTGTTTGTAGTTATAAAATCGTCAACAAATTGTTTTTTAGGAACATTCTCCAAATTCCAGATACAAAGAACGGTATATGCCTCGGCTACTTTAATCAATTCAACAAGCTCTTCGTTTAATTCAGTATCAATCAATAAAGCAATATCAAATTGATTGATCTTTTTGAAATAACGCATTTTATATAAAAAGAATCGTATTTCTTTAATAGTTTTTTC
>DMPG01000130.1:0-1668 GCA_003456055.1 Bacteroidota bacterium
TCCTTCAAGACGCGATGCAAGATTCACCGTGTCGCCAATAAATGTATATTCTTTTTTTGATCGTCCGCCAATATAACCAACAACCATATTGCCCGTGTTGATTCCAATTCGAGTGGAAAATACCGGTTCCCCTTTTGCTCTCGCATCACGGGTCATCGCTTTTACGACTTGTGAAAACTCATACGCAGCACGGGTTGCAAGCAAACGATGGTTCGGATTCTTTAACGGAATTCCAAACTGTACCATCACCGCATCGCCGATAAATTTATCGATCGTACCGTCGTGTTTAAAGAAAATGTCGTTTGCTGTTGAGAAATAATTATTCAAAAATTCAACCAACTCTTTCGGCTTTTTAGACTCCGATATCGTCGTGAATCCTTCAATATCAGAAAACATGATCGACGCTTCGACCTCTTCTCCGGCAAGTTCAACTTTTTCAGGATCAGAGCTCAATTGTTTCACAACATATGGATTGACGAACTGACCGAAGATCTTTTGTATCTGTCGTTTGCTCCGTCCTTCCGTTGCAAAATTCCATCCGATAGAAATGATATATGTTAACATCATCGAAAACAGAGGAAAGACGACATGCACGCTTACTAGTTCACGAACAAATAACTGCGACGAGATAAGAAGGAAAACAAACATTGTCGCGATCAATCCAAAAGTGCTGACAACAATGTTCTCATGATAGTTTGAAAGAAATGAAATAAATATTGTAATCAATACGGTGATAGTAAATATCCACCATGGAGAAATCTCTTCTATAAAATCCTGATTCAGAAAATTACTCATTGCAGTTGCATGAATTTCAACACCGGGATACGGATCAAGATATGTGAATGGTGTATTCTTCAGATCAAATAAACTCGGCGCATTCGATCCGATGAAGACGATCTTATCTTTGAACGCTTGCGGAGGGATATCAGGAATTGCACCAGTCTGCTCTTTTAATGCAGAAACTATTATTGCGTGAATTGAATAATATTTAAAGACACCGTCAGGTCCCCCTTTACCATACCAATACACTAAATATGGAGATTTTATTTTTTTGTCGATAGGATGTTGATCGCCGAATAAATCTTTGTAGATATTATAAGAAAGTGCAAAAAGATTTTTCCCTTGGTACGAATATTGCAATGCCAGGCGACGACAAACTCCATCATCATCCAGTGCAAAATTGACGACACCGACACTCTTCGCCGCTTCTTGAAACCCGATCAATGGTGAATATGATTTATCAAATTTAAATTGTTGGGTCTGCTCTACTTTGGACGTAAGAGAAGAATATTTTATAAGTGAATCACCAGGCTGATCCGCTTCTTCCTGTTTGGCAAGAATCGTTGCAAGATACACATTACCGGCTGACTTCATCGCATCTGCAAAACTCCTATCATTTTCTGCGCCGGACGAATTTACTCTATCTTGGTCAGGTTCTGAAAATTGGAAATCATAGATAATCGCTTTTGCACCAGATTTCGCGAGATATCCTGTGGTTAACGCATAAAAATCGCGAGGCCATGGCCAGCTTGTTTTATGACTATTCTGTTTAAAAAACTGAAGACTGTTTTGATCAATAGTTACTATAACAATATTAGAATCCGGTGTACGTGTATTTTGAGCAATCCGAAATTGAATGTCCAACGCATTCAATTCGACCGATTTCCC
>DMPG01000130.1:1698-3711 GCA_003456055.1 Bacteroidota bacterium
GCTTTGCAAAAAGAAGTTTTTTGATCGATGAAGGCATATGTTTGATGGAATGTGTAACAGGAAAAACGTCATTTTTGATATGAAATTCAATGAGATTTTTTGAATTTCCAAATCATGTGGCGTAAACCACAAAATTAAACTTTGCCACATAACACTAAACACAAAGGATATAAATCAAAGAAAGGATTTTTTTTGTCATAACGTCTTTGTAGCATTTTTTAGATAATTCGAATTGCTAAATTTTTTCGTCGCCCTAATCGTAAGATATTTTTTATGTTTACTACAATCAACAAGATATTTCATCAATATATAACACCTTGGAACTTTGCAACAATGCAAGCGTCTAATTTTCCATAAGACCCCAAATTATTCATATATAACCAAGGAGGCGATATGAAATCGCGTTTAGTAATTGTTGCAATATTACTTTTTGCCAGCGCATTTAGTTACGCAGAAAATGGTGAAAAAGAGGTTCGAATAAAATCTAAAAAACAAGGTTGGCTCGGGGTTGGTATTCAGGATGTTACTCCAAAATTTGCACGAGAGATTGAATTGAAGATAAAAGAAGGAGCTTATATTAACGAAATAGTTGATGATAGTCCGGCTGATTCAGCAGGATTGAAAAAAGGTGATGTCATTGTTGATTTCAATGGAAAGAAGATTGAAACTGCTGAAGATCTAACAGATGCCGTACGTGAAACGAAGCCAGGAACAAAAGCAGTGATAAAAATCAATCGTAACGGCGAAAACAAAACAATCTCCGTTAGCATTGGAAAAAATAAAATACGAATGCCGTTTGCCGTTGCTGCTCCGCACGCAGCAAGAGTAGTTGTGAACATGTTCGGAGGAGATATTGAAGGAATGGACTTAATGGAACTGAACAAACAACTTGCCGACTATTTTGAAGTCCCGAACGGCAAAGGAGTTCTCGTAAAAGAAGTTGAAAAGGATGAAAATGCTGCTGCTGCCGGTATTAAAGCGGGAGATGTTATTACAAAAGTTGGTGATGAAACGATTAAAGATATCGAAGATATTCATGATGTAATCGATGATCGTAAAGAAGGCGACAAAGTAAATATTGAGCTATATCGCAAAGGGAAAAAGACAACTGTTTCATTGGAGATTTCAGAAAATGAAATCGGTGAAGGTATGTTTTGGAGAGGAGAATCACCTGAACATTTCAATTTCCGTTTCGAACCACAGATGGATATGATGCATAAGGAACTTCAAGAAAAAATGAAAGAATTACCGCGAAAACAGATTGAACTTCGTAGACATCAATCAAAATTACGTTCTTCAGAAGTGTAAACAATTGTTGGTGGGGTGAAGTTGGATGAACGGCGGCGAATAGCCGCCGTTTAAGTTTTAAAGGTATGATTTTTCATAACCGCCATCAAAATCTACTGCCTGTGTTTTCAGCTAGTAGCCATCTCAAAAATCCGGATTGAATAGACATCAATAAATATTTAAAACTGGAGTTGAAGGTTTGCGGTTGACTCTCTTTTTATTTCGCCGTACGTTATTCATAATTATAATTTGTGCAGCATCCAAAAGACAGCAAGATCTCATTGTAAATGCAAAATACAATTTGTATAAGAATCTTTCACTTACTTCATTATATCCATCACATAACTTATCGGGAATTATATGAGAACAAAATTAACTGTTTTATTACTTCTTATCTGTGTTCTTTATGGCACAGCACAACAACAAGGAAATGAGATGAGCAATTCAAATCCGTTCTACAAAGAATTCGATACTCCGTTCGGTACACCACCGTTCGACAAGATAAAGAACGAACATTTTATGCCGGCATTCAAACAAGGGATGGAAGTACAACAACAGGAAGTACACACGATCATCAATGACACGCTCCCTCCTACATTCCAGAACACTATTGAAGTGCTGGACAGAACCGGTGATATGCTCGGGAGAGTAAGCGCTGTCTTCTTTTCGCTACAAGGAGCAAATACCAACGATGATATCCAAAAGATCGCCAACGATGTGACTCCG